>JAYVOX010000166.1:0-2373 GCA_043757695.1 Schlesneria sp. | reverse complement strand
GGCGCGGCGGGCAATCAGCGCGAGCAACTGCGCGACCCGACCGCTCATGCCGAGATGATTGCCATCACGCAGGCTGCGGAGTCACTCGGTTCGTGGCGATTGCTCGACTGCACGTTGTACTCCACGCTCGAACCCTGTCCGATGTGCGCGGGAGCGATTGTGCAGGCCCGCATTCCGACCGTGGTCTACGGAGCGATCGACGAGAAAGCAGGGGCCTGCCACACGCTGTACAAGATCACCAGCGACCCGCGTTTGAATCATCGAGCCACCGTCATTGGCGGCGTCTTGCAGGGCGAATGTCGCGAGATTCTGCGTGAGTTTTTTGCCCAGCAACGATCACTTGGGAAAAAATGAATCGGGTTTGTCGTTGAGCGGGTTCAACGGGCGACTGGCTACGTGTGAAGATTTCGAGCTAGACTTGCGACGCGAACGGGGCCACCTTGATTGAGCGGCTCTACGCTCCACGTTTGGGAGAGACACATGATGCAACACGACTCGCGACTGATCTCGGAAGAACCGTTCCTGTTGGAACTGGCGTTCCAAGACGCTGCCGTCGCGCCGCGTGAGTCGCGCTGGGTCGCGCGGTTGTTTGGGATCGGCCTCAGCGTGCTCTTTCATCTCTGGTTGCTGGTGACTCTGGCCGATGTCTCGTTTGAACCTCGCGCACCACTGACAGACGAACCGATCGAAGCCGACTTCACCGCGCTGCCGCCACGCGAAGAGCCGGTTGACTTCAAGACTGAGGAACCGAAGTACGAACTCGCGAATCCGAACGACAAAGAGATGGAGGTTCGGAAGTCGCTGAATGCCACTTCTCTCGGGTTGGAGATCGCCAAGAACCCTCGGCTCGAAATGGCTCCGACCGAGTTGGCCCATTTGAATCCCAATCCCGAATCGATGCGTCTGCCAATGTACGATGTCCCGCAGGGGCAGAACCTCAGCCAGACAATGGTCGTCCACGGAACGACGGGCGAAGGGATGGTTCAAATCGAATCGGCACTCGACCGCGTCACGTGGGAGATCGCTCAGAATTTGCAGGAGCGCAAAGTTCTCGTCGTCTGGTTGATCGATGCTTCAGGGAGCTTGGGACCGCAACGGCTCATACTCCAACGGCGACTCAAGCGGATCTACGGTGAACTCAACGCGCTGGAGCAGACCGAGCAAATTCCACGACTCGAACAACCGATCCTCACGGGTGTCGTGACGTTTGGTGCGAAGACCTTGTTCATGACGAAGGAGCCAACTGACAAGTTCGACGATGTTCTCGCCGCCGTTCGCAACGCTCCGACCGATGAGTCGGGAGTCGAGAATGTGTTCGGCGCGGTCAACCAAGTCATGGACAACTGGCACAAGTACCGCACCGACAACGGACGCCGCATCCTATTGGTGACTGTGACCGATGAAGCGGGCGACGATCATGGCCCAACGATGGAGTTGGCGATCACCAAGTGTCAGCGCTACGGGGCGAAGAGCTACGTGATTGGCCCCGCATCTCCGTTCGGTCGCCGCAAAGGACTTGTCCCTTACGTGGCGAAGGAGAACGGCCAGACGTATCAAATTCCGGTCGATCTCGGTCCCGAGACCGTGGTTGTCGAGAACGTCGATCTGCCGTTCTGGTACGAGGGACCGCAGTACACGTACCTCTCGTCGGGCTACGGCCCTTACGCGTTGTCGCGAATCGTGCGTGAGACCGGCGGCGTCTACTTCCTGACCAACATGACGACCAACGCGGGGCTGAGTACCGTCGGGGACTTCGATCCCGGGCTGATGAAGGCGTTCGAGCCAGACTACAAGTACAGCTCACCCGATCAGTTCATGAAAGACCTCATCAAGTATCCGTTGCGCGCGGCGGTCGTCGGTGCGGCGGAGTACAGCCAGACGACAAACCTGCGCGCACAGGGGACTCCGCAGATGGAGTTCCGTGTGCAGCCCAACAACTTTCGACAGGCGTTCACCGATGCTCAACGTTCGGCAGCGATCAGCAGTTTGGCCGTCGATAACATCCTCGCGCGGATCCCTCCCAATGTGGAGAAGCTCTATGCGTCCGAGCCTTCCGCCCGCTGGCGACTCGCGTTCAGTTTGAACTACGGTCGCCTGCTCGCTCAAAAAATTCGGGCCTTCGAATACAACTCGGCACTGGCACAACTCAAGACCGGCTATGCGGAGGCGGACATCCAATCGAAGGTGAACCACTTCATCTTTCGTCCGACCCGCGAGCTGACCTACGCACCGTCCTTGAGAAAGCAGGTGGGGATCGCGGAGGCTCATCTTCAGCGCGTCATCAGCGAAGCGCCAGGGACTCCGTGGGCCGTGATGGCGGCGCGAGAACTTCGCGACGGCTTCGGTATCAAGCTGATTGAACGCTTCATTCCT
>JAYVOX010000165.1:0-8717 GCA_043757695.1 Schlesneria sp. | reverse complement strand
GGGGCGAATTAGAGATTGCCAACATGCTAAGCCGCCCCTTCAGGGCTTGGGAATTTGTGCCGCTCGCTGACCCAGGGCGGCGCTCCCGCTGGTCGCTTGCCCTGGGCTGGTGTAATGCTGCCCCGTTGGGGCGGAAACCAAAATAGCGCAACTTCTAAACGCGCGAGCGAGGGCTGCAGGTGGACGGGAGCGAAGCCCTCGCTTGCACGTCGGGCTAGTCAATGCTGACGCAGCACTTTCAAATTAGGACACCTCCGGCCACGCCGGAAGTGGTGTTCCGAGCGTCATCGCCTACTTGTGGGGGTGAGCACCGTGCGGTTCTTCCTTGAACTCACCGGCGTAGGGCGTGCCATCGACTTCGGCGCTGATCGTGCCGGCGAATTCTTGCACCTTTCCGAGACTTTCGTGTTTGCCGACGAAGCGTGAGGCGGTCCCTTCGGCTTCACCTTCCAGCGGCGTGGCGGCAAGTTCGACTTGGAACTTCGGGTCGTTGATGCTCAGTAGGATTGTGCTGGCCTTGATCGGTGTCGCGGTCTTCTCGTCGTCGCCAAGGATGTAGACGGTCGCCTCTTGCTTGTCGTGGTCCACGGTGAACTCGACGTGATATTTGCCGCCGCCCCAATCGGCGACTGCGCCCTCATGCGGCCCCTCTCCGTGAGCGGCATGTTTGGGGGCGTCTTTCGGTGTGGTCGATGTCTGAGTCACCGGCGTGGCGGGCTTGGGGGCGGGTGGCGTTGGGGCGGGGCAGCCCACAACAAACGCCGTGGCTGCGACGAGGGCCAGCGAGGCCAGGGGAGCGAGGTTCTTCTTCAGGCGATGTCCTTCACAAAAGAGCGGTCAGTGTTCATACCACAGTGGATGAACGGTTCGATCTGCGGTGTCCGGCGACGTGCCGATGTTTCCGCGAGTTGCCAAGCGTTGTTTCAGTGCAATCCATGCTCCGCATTTTCCACCGATTCGTCGTGGTGGACCAATTTCACGGCGTCCTTGCCGCTGAACTTCCAGAACAGGCCGGGGTGGATCAGGAACTCGCAGAACGTCGAGGTCACGAGTCCGCCGAGGATCACCGTGGCGACAGGGTATAGGATTTCTCGACCCGGCTCTTGCCCGCCCAGCACGAGTGGCACGAGGCCGATGCCGGCGGTCAGCGCGGTCATCAGCACGGGCGCGAGTCGTTCCAAGCTGCCGCGAATGACCATCTCCGGTGTGAAGGCTTCGCCTTCCTCCTTCATCAAGTGGAAGTAGTGCGTCACGAGCAGAATGCCGTTGCGGACTGCGATGCCGCCGAGCGAAATGAAGCCGACCAGGCTGGCGACCGTCAGCGATTGTCGCGTGATGACCAGTGCCAGGACGCCGCCGATGAATGCGGTCGGCAGGGCGTTGAGGATTTGCAGGACGATCCGCACCGACGGGTACAGGATCATCAGCACGACAAACATGCCGATGACGGAGACCGCCGCGAGCATGAGAATGAGCGTTGTCGCTCGCTGCTGACTCTCGAACTGGCCGCCGTATTCGACGAAGTAGCCTTCGGGAAGAGTGACCTGGGTGGAGACTCGCTGCTGGATTTCGGCGACGGCACTGGCGAGATCGCGGTCCTGCGTGTTGCAGCGGATGACGATACGGCGGCGGGCGTTCTCGCGATTGATCGAGTTGGGACCTGCGCCTTCGCCCACGTCCGCCAATTCGCGAAGTTCGATCTGGCCGCGATTGTTCGGCAGGTCGATTCGCAACCGGCCAAGGTTGGCGTAGTCGGTGCGGTAGCTCTCTTCCAGCCGCACCAGCAAGTCAAACCGCCGCTGTCCTTCCAGCACCTGCGAGACAACTTCGCCCTGTAACGCCGTTTGCAGAATCTGAGCAACGTAGGCTCGCGTCAGGCCGTGGAATGCCAGATCGTCCGGTCGCAGCCGAATGTGCAGTTCTTCGGTCTGACGAATCGCCTCGACCACGGGAGGCGTGACGCCGGGCACGCTTTGAATCGTGGCTTTCACTCGCTCGGAGAGGCGTTGCAACGTGTCGAGGTCATCGCCGTGAATCTTGATGGCGATCTGTGCGTACACGCCAGAGACCATGTGACTGATGAGGTGCGCGAGCGGCTGTTCGACTTCGATGTCCACGCCGGGGGCTTCGTTGCGCAGTTCCGCCAAAAGTTGCTTGAGGATGTCTTCACGGTGACGACCACTTTCCGGGTTCATACTCAGGATGTATTCGCCGGAGTTGACGGGGGCCGCATGTTCATCCATCTCGGCGCGTCCGGTGCGACGAACGAAATAGATGATCTCGCCCTTTGGGTTCTTGTCCGACTTCTGCATCGAACGGAACTTGGCGTCGATGGTTCCTGATACCTGGTTGGACGCTTGCAGTGATGAACCGGGCGGCAGCGTCACGTTGACGAGAATGCTTCCCTCGTCGAATTGCGGCAGAAAGTTTCGACCGAGGTGAGCCATTTCCCAAGCGGCATACCCGACCAATGCCCACGTCACCAACAGCAACCAGCCGGGGCGGGCCATGCTGAAGCGGATCAGATACGCCGCCGCCCATTTCAAGAATCGCAGCAGCGGCCCGTCGTGTTCCGCGTGAGTCGCCTTCGACTGAGGCAGCAAGTAGTACGACAACACCGGCGTCACTGTCAGCGATACGGCCAGCGACGCCAGAATCGAAACGATGTACGCGATCCCGAGCGGTGTGAAGAGTCGCCCCTCAACGCCTGACAGTGCGAACAGCGGCAGGAACACGAGGATGACGACGGCGGTGCCAAACACGATCGCGCTGCGGATTTCCTTGCTGGCTTCGTAGACGACATGCAAGGCGGGCTTGGGTGCCGCCAGCGCATTGTTTTCCTTGAGTCGCCGAAAAATGTTCTCGACATCGACGATGGCATCGTCCACCAGCTCGCCCATCGCGACAGCGATGCCACCCAACGTCATGACGTTGATCGAAAGATGCGTCCCGGTCAGATAACCGAGAAGACGGAACACAAGCGTCGTGATGACCAGCGACAGCGGGATGGCCGTCAGCGTGATGAATGTCGTGCGGAAGTTGAGCAGGAACAGAAACAGAATAATCAGCACCAGCACGGCCCCGATGACCAATGCCTCACCGACGTTGAAGATGCCTCGGTCAATGAAGTTCTTCAGCCGGAACAGTTCCGAGTTGATGACGATGTCGGCTGGCAGCGAGGCTTCCGCCTCACGCAGCGCCTCGTCCATGCGGTCGGTCAGCGAACGGGTATCGACGTGCGGTTGTTTGACGATGGTGAAGACGACGCCCGGTCGGCCGTTGACGCTGCCATCTCCCCGCTTGAACGTCGGCCCTTCGACAACTTGGGCCACTTGGCTCATTAGCACCGACCGGTCTTGATGGACCTTGACGGGAATCTTCCGCAGGTCTTCCAGAACAAGCCCCGCATCCGGTCCCAATCGTCCCAGCACACGGATCGGCCGCTCCGTCTCGCCTTGCACCGCGAAACCGCCGCTCGTGTTGATGTTGCTCTCTTTGAGGGCCTGCTCGACCTCCTGCAACGTCACGTCGTATTCCAGCAGGGCGGCCGGATCAATGAGCACCTGATACTGCTTGCGGTCGCCCCCTTGCAGGAAGACTTCGGCGACGCCGGTGACTTTCAACAATCGTGGCCGGATCACCCAATCGGCTGTCGTCCGCAGCGACATCTGCTGCTCGGCGACGGATGGAAACCTCACGTCGTGCGACTGGCCAGCGATTGTGAGGGTGATTTTCGATTTTGGATTTTCGATTTTCGATTGGGCTGCGGTTGCCGTGGCCTCTTCAATCGAAAATTCCACCGGCTCCCAAGTTTCCAAGCGGTGCCGATCCACCGGACGCCAGACATGGATTTTCGATTTTTGGTCGGCGTTGTGGCTGTCTGCGGTCTTGTCTTCAATCGAAAATCCAAAATCCAAAGTCGAAATTTCCGCTAAAAGGCCGGTCTTCGCGATCGGGGCCAGCTCGCCGCCGTTCGGTCCCGGTTGGTGATAGATCCCGGCAATGACGATCTGGCCCATAATGGACGCGGGCGGCGTCATTTGCGGACGAATGCCTTCGGGCAGCACTCCGGCCAATGTCCCCAACCGCTCCTGCACTGTCTGCCGAGCCGAGCGAAACTCCGTGTCCCAGTTGAACTCGATGTAGATGACGTTCAGTCCGGCAGTGGTCTGGCTCCGCACCGCCTGCACGCCGCTGGCTCCCAGCAACGCAATCTCGATGGGTTGTGTGACGATCGTCTCAACCTCTTCGGTCGCGAGGCCGGGGCATTCGGTGATGATGATGACGCGCGGTCGGTCCAAGTCGGGGAACACGTCGATCGGCAGTGTCGTCGCCAGATAGGAGCCGTAGACCAGCAAGGCCAGACTCATCACGACCACGAGCATGCGGTAGCGGAGCGCGAAACGGATGACAGCGTTAAACATTTTTGATTTTCGATTTTGGATTTTGGATTGAAGACTGGGCCGTCTTGTGCGCGGCCGTCATGATTGCCGTCAATTCGTTGGCTTCTTGGAGCAGCGGTTCAATGCGTTGCTTCGTCAGCAGCTTGCCATCGATGATGAGTTCCAGCCAGAAGACACTCTCGTCCGCCTCTTCCACGACAACGCCCAGTTTCGCCACGAATTCGGCCTTCGATCGTCCGCGACAAGCGGAACGATAATTCGCGCCGACCGAAGTTCCGGATCGAATCAATTGGTTCCCGATCGCTCGTCCCACAGAGTTCTCTGGCAAGGCTCCAACAACTTTCATAACGCGCAAGGCGAACTGCTTCGTCCGCTGCTTCAATTCCAATTCGTTCATCGCCCACCTCCCAATCGAAAATCCAAAATCCAAAATCAGTGAGCGGCGTGAACCGTACCGTCGGCGTGAACGTGAACGTCGGCCTGGATGCCACTGGCGGCTTGAGCCTTGAGCACGCGATTGAGCGAGGCTCCGCCGCTCTGAGCGAGATACAAACCGGGTGTGACGCTGCCGTCGTTGGCCAGCACGACATTCAAGCGATCCTCGTGCAGGACATGCACGGCGATGCGAGTGAAGAGGTCGCCGTTCTGACGGAAGACGTAGGCTTCCGGGCCTTCGCGAACGATGGCGGCGGAAGGCAACAGCAGCACGTCCTTGAGTTCCTCAACCGGGACGTGCAACCGCACTCGTTGTCCCGGTCGAAACCGCCAGACCACGAACGTCTGGCCGTCCTTCTCGTAGCCTCGCGACTGGTTCGTCAGCGGGATGAAGAAATCAAACGTGCGGCTGACGGGGTCGATGGAATTCGCGAGATGCCGAATCTGGAAGGACTGGTCCAGCGCGGGCCAATGCTCAGCGCTGTCTTCGGCGAATTCGACTTGGACCGGCCAGCCGTTCTGAGCCGCCTGTTCCAGGAACGGGGCTTCCTGTTTGAAGGCGTGCCCTTCGAGGTAGAGCGAATGATGGTTGGACAGCACCGACAGCAATTGTCCGGCCTGCACTTGCTGGCCGAGATCGACCTTGAGTTCCTGCACCTCGTAGGCCAGCCCCTCGACACGATTGTCGATCAGTTGAAATCCCGCCTGTTGAATTTCCGGCGTTCGTTTCACCTCGGTGACGGGCGGCGGCGCGACGACTTCAATTGTTGATACAAACGTTCCTTCGGTAACACCGTCGATCTGCTCTGGCAGGAGACCTCGCGTCAGCAGGTCTTGGCGATACGCTTGAATGGCCGCCGTCTGCCGTCGCAGTTGATTATCGACTTCGATGAGTCGGACTTCCGGGATCGCGCCGCTTTTGGCCGGCCCCTCCAGACGGACCCGCTGCTCTTTGAGTAACAGCGTCTCGCGGGTGGCTTTGAACAGTTCCGATTGCGTGTTCTGGAGGTACTCGCTGGAGAGCCGCAGAGTGAACAGTCGGTCGCCGGGTTTCACCGTGTCGCCGGGGAAGGCATGGACTTGGACGACGGCCCCCACGGCGGGTGCCGTCACACCCCGGTCGGAGCGGCCGGGACGATCCACAATCGCACCGGGAACCTGAATGGTCCGCCAATACGTTTGCGGTTTCACCGCTTTCGCGACCAACCCCAAGTTCTGTCGAGCCTGGGAACTGAGCTTGAGCACCGTCGCTTCCCGAATCGGTGCGGGAGCATCCTCAGCGGCCTTCGCCGGTGCCGTGCGAGACGCGATCCAAACCGTCCAACGATCGCGCGTGAAATACGCGGCGGCACCAAGCCCCGCCACGACGGCCAGGCCGCCCAGGATTCGGAGTATTCGTGAAACTCGCATCATGTCACCTCTGTGGAAAGCACCCTTCAAGATTCGTTCAAACCCCGCCGCGAGGCGGAGGCCGCAAGGCAGTCACATCTGGACGGACGCCGACCACTCCTGCGTACACCCCCGCCCCGCGAACGAGGCGTTTCTCTCAAACGCATGTCACACCGTCATGGCTTCGGATTCGTATCCTTGGCCGGAGTTGCATCCTTGGATATCTGCTCGGCCAGCCGTCGTTCGCGTGCGGCCGTTCGTTCGGCTTCGATCTTTTCGTTGCGAGCTTTCGATGCCTTTTGGTGCATCTCGAACTTTCGTTGTTTCTCGGCGGCGATGGCCGCCGCCCGTTGAGCCGCTGCTTTCTGATCGGCCTCGTACTGCTTGGCCTGCTGCTGGCGAAGCTGCTGCATGGCACGTTGCATGTTGCGATTGCTGCGCGTGGCGGCTGGAACATCCACCGTCAGAAACAACACAGCGGCGGTGAACAACCCCGCTGTCATCCAGCTTTGATAAGTCATCATCAGAAACCTCGATCCTGCAATGCAGGAGTAAAATGAACAGGTAACGCACCCGACGGCAACAGTTTTGGATGGACTTCCACCGCCGAGTGGCCCTGCTCCGGATTCGCACCGGAAACAGTTTGTCTGTGTTTGTGATCGAGCACGAACTTCGCCGTGAACGGCTTGTTCGCGAAGGTCAAGCGACCGCGTACCCTCTCACCGTCAATTGCGGGAGAGCACGGGAGGCGGAATCACCGCGCAGAGTGCCTTCCCAGACAAAGCACGCGGCGAGAAAGAGACCGTCCGTTTAGATGCGATAGACGCAGAGCGTCGAACGCTGGGGACAGGTCGAAAGTGGCGGACCGTAGTCAACGCCGTGATGGCCGACGGCCGTGCGAACAGCCAGCGCCAAATGATTCAAGACATCCACTCGGGCAAAGTGAAAACCGTGGCTCATGTTCTGTTTTGGCATCTCGGCTCGTGGAGCCGAAATAAACAAGACGTTCGTGCCGATGCAGATGTGGTGTTGGTGCGAACCATCACAGGGACAACTCTCGTGCCCTGCGTCTTCCGCTTCACAATTCGCGTCGTGATCGAAAGGGCCGTGGTTGTGATCGTGGTGACTATGTTCGTACGTGTAAACACACTTCTGTCCGGCATTGGCCGGTTGGTCGTGACCACACGCATGCAATGTCGCCCCGCCACAACAGAAAGCGAAGTTCTGTATGACGAAGGCAACGAGGATCACGAGTGAGACCAGACGATTCACAATTCATTCCTTGCAGGCGAACGGCGAGATTGTGCGAGCTTGCCGGATTTTGTCAACTGCGGACCTCGAATCTCTCAACGAAGCAAGCAGTCTCAATACCAATCGGTTGCTGCGAGTTGATGCCTTGAATACCCATCGGCGATCCTCAGACATCATCAGCTTCCGCCGATCACGCGCACCCGTTCGCGCCGTCCGTCGCAACACGATGGCCATCAGGACAGTCACGGAAACGCTTCAACCTGCGCCAGTCCGGCGAGTTCGGCGGCGGAGAGCCAGCGGGTTTCGAGGGCGTCGATGTAGCCGAGGTTGGAATCGACCAAGGCTCGTTGAGTTTGCAGCAGTCGCAGGAAATCGAACTGTCCCTGCGCGAAGCCCTCCTGAATGATCTTCACCCCCTCGCGCGCCTTGGGAATGATTTTCTGCTCGTAGCGCCGGGCCTGCTGGTCCGCGATGCGATAGCGTCCCGCCGCGTCGGCCATCTGTTTCGCGATCACGTTCTGGACTTGTTCCACCGTGGCCTGAGCCTTGAATATCTGAGCATTTGCGGAGGCGATGTTTCCTTCGTTCCTGTTCCAGAACGGCAGCGGGACCGACGCCTGCAACAGTCCCATGTTGTGCAGCGGTTGCACCTGATACTGATAGCCGCCGTAGATCGTCACGTTGGGGAATGGTTGGACGATGGCTCGTTGCAGCAGGAAGCGGTTGCGTTCGACTTCCTGTTCGGCGAACTGCACGTCGGCGTTGTAAGGGACGTAGCCGTCGAGCAGCACCTGTGTCGCCACGCCTTCCAATGACTTGGTCAGATCACCCCGGATGCGGCTCAGGTGTAGATCGCGCAGTCCCATAATCGCGACCAACTGTTTCTGAGTCGCCCGCCACTTGGCCTCCGCATTTTCGAGAGCCACTTCCGCCTTCTCGACTTCGATCTCGAACAGCAGCGTGTCGCTGCGAGTTCCCTCACCCGCCTCTTGGAGTCGCGCGGCGGCCTGTCCTGACTTACCCGCGATCTCGACCAGTCGCGTCAACACCTCCATGCGCCGCTGAGCCGCCAGTGTGACGAAGTAACCCTGGCGCACGGCCGTGAGAAGTTCAAAGCGTGTTCGCACATAGCGGAACTCCGCTTGCACGACTTCGCGACAGACGGCGGCTTGATCGAGCTTCAGCTTCTGTTTGGTGACGATCTCTTGGCTGAGTCCCGCGAAGTATTGGCTCTCGCGT
>JAYVOX010000164.1:0-2375 GCA_043757695.1 Schlesneria sp. | reverse complement strand
GTTCCAAGATCGGTTCGGTCTTGGTGCGGTAGTCCTGCAATCGCTGACGCAGTCCGTCTTCGTTGTCATCGCTGCGAACGACGAGCTTTCCGCCGCAGACATCGCACGTTTCGAGGTCGGCCGGTCGGTGATGGATCAGGTTGTAATCAAGTCCACAGTGACTACAGAGTCGGCGTGCGAGAACTCGCTCGAAGACGACTTCATCCGGCACGTTGATGTGGATTACGGCGTCGATGTCATAGCTCTCCAGAAAGAACTCGGCCTGCGATCGGTTCCGAGGAAAGCCGTCGAGGATGAAGCCGAAGTTCCAATTGTGAAGCGCCAATCGGTCGCGAACGATCTGCTCGACGTTCTCATCGTCCACCATTTTGCCGTCTGCGATGAGCCGCTTGATGCGCGCACCGAGCTTCGTGTGGGATTGAATGTGCCAGCGAAAGATGTCGCCGACCGAGATGTGGACGAGGTCAAAGTCCCGTTTGAGTCGTTTCGCCTGCGTCCCTTTGCCGCAGCCCTGCGCTCCCATGATGACGTACTTGTGCATGTTGCCCTTCGAGACGGAGTCGTTCGCGGTCGAAACCGCGTTTCTGGCGGAGTCTAGCAGCCGATCCGGCTTGCCCGCGAGGTATCAAAACGGCGGCTCGTTCGGCTGGCAGCGCTGCTTGGCGAATAGGCATGGCGCGGGAGTGTGACTCGCGGCACCATTGATCGGTGATCGCCGTTGCTAATGAAAATAAGGGTTTTCTCGCGAAGTTCAGTTCTCCGACCGACAAGGCACGCATCTTGCGTTCAGGGGGAAATGCGAACAGGGGTTTGCACACGGATTGAGTTTACTGCTGCGGCGACCGAACGGATGAAACAAGATTCGCGGGCAGAATGCTTTCTATGAGATGGGGCAGGGACAGCCTGATCGACTGCGTGTGGAAAAATTACTCGATTGAGAAGGGACAACGGTTATGTGGCAAAGACGTGCGCTCGCGTCACTGACGGGATGGCTGCTGCTGTGCGGTGGAACAATAAATTTGCTCTTGGCTCAGGAGCCGACAACGCTCGCCGAACCGGTGGTGGCTGCGGTCGCTCCCGTGGTCGCGGCTGTGGCGGTGACACCCGCTCATTTGAATGGAACCTATGACACAGGTTCCATCGCCTGGCTGATGGTCAGCGCGGCGTTGGTCTTCTTCATGATGCCCGGCCTGGCTCTGTTCTACGGAGGGATGTGCCGCGCCAAGAACGTGCTGAACATGTTCATGTGTGTGATGGTCTGCGTGCCGATCGTGGCCATTCAGTGGGTGATGGTCGGCTACAACTTCTCGTTCGCGGTTCCCTCGGCGATCACCAGCGATGGCGGCAAGGACGATCAGGGTGTCGATAAGCCGAAGCTCAGTTACCTCGGCTGGGACAACGGACTCGTCGGCATGAGTTCGTTCTCCGAGATGGCTCCTGACAGCCCGAACTTTTACGGCAAGATTGTCACCAGCGGTGACACCGTGGGGGCTGCTCCGACCGGAGTTCCCGAGTTGCTGTTCGCCATGTTCCAGATGATGTTCGCGATCATCACACCGGCGTTGATCGTCGGTGCGATTGCCGAACGAGTGAAGTTCAGCGCGTGGTGCGTGTTCGTACTGCTCTGGACGACGATCGTGTACGACCCGGTCTGTCACTGGGTGTGGAACGTCAATGGCTGGCTGTTCCAAGCGGGCGTCTATGACTTCGCAGGCGGCACAGTGGTTCACGTGCTGGCGGGAACCTCGGCGTTGGCTTTGATCCTGCTGTTGCCGAAGCGAAAGGGCTTCCCACAAGGACCGTTCCTGCCGCACAGCATTGGTTGGACGCTCATCGGAGCGGGTCTCCTGATGGTCGGTTGGTTCGGGTTCAACGCCGGTTCGGCGATCGCCGTCGGTAAGGACTTCCTGCCAGTGTCGGCGGCCGTCGCAGTCCTCGCGTTTGCGACGACGGCCATCGCGGGGAGTGCTGCGGCGGGATCATGGATGGTGGCGGAGTGGATTCACGTCGGTAAGCCGACCGCGTTGGGTGTGGCTTCGGGAATCGTGGCCGGTCTGGTGGCGATCACTCCTTGTGCTGGACACGTCAGTCCCGGCGGGGCACTCATCATCGGGTTGCTCGGTGGCGTGGTCTGCTTCCTCGGCGTGCAAGCCAAGCAAATCTTTAAGTACGACGATTCGCTCGACGTGGTCGGCGTTCACGGTGTGGGTGGTGCGCTCGGAGCACTCTTGGTCGGCTACTTCGCCGTGCGACCTGCTCCAGGCAACTTCGGCCAAGTGATGTTGCAGTTGGAAGGTGTCGCGGTGACGGGCATCTACGGATTCGTCATGACACTTGTGATTGGCTACATCATCCACAAAACGATCGGCTTCACC
>JAYVOX010000163.1:0-8718 GCA_043757695.1 Schlesneria sp. | reverse complement strand
AGGATGGACGCCTCGTCCGTCCGAGTTGCCGCTGGCTGTGACGGACGGACGAGGCGTCCATCCTACGACTGGGTATGCCCGTACTTGCCGCTCGCCTTAATCTTTAGACAGTAGCTGAACTCGTGAGAGTTCTGTTTTCTCGGTGGAACGACTGAAGTCTCACGACTTCAGCTACACAGACTTCAATACGGGTCTACTTTGGTTTTTAGATGCCAGCGATCGAGATCAAAGACACGACGGGCAAGAGTGCCCATTCTACAAATTGACACACCTGATAGATCGAGTCTGTCGCGCAGTAACGCTGGGAGCGTTGCCTACGCGGTTCGACGAGTACCCGGTTCGCCGGTCTCAACCACTCACACGGTCACGGACGACCATGCAGCACACCCCACCGAATGAGCGATCGCGATGTCAGCACGGGCCGCAGGCTTTGTGCGTCATCGTTGTCTGGTGTCTGCTCCCGCTCCTCGCTGGCTGCGTCACGCCGTGGGAGAAGGCGGCGCTGCTGAAGGACTCCACACCGAACATTACGAAGGTGCAGGGTCCGACCGAGCGACGCCTGCGAAACCTGATGTGGTTGCGCGAACGAGAGAACGATGGCGATGACTCCGACTCGCTCAAGCCGCTCGCCGGGACTGAGGACTATGTCACCGCGACCGACATCTATAAAGATGAGCGATACGCCGAGGCTCAGAAGGCATTTAAAAAGGTCGCCAAGAAATATAAGAAGAGCGATATCCGCGAGGACGCGCTGTTCATGCAGGCTGAGGCGGCTTATCAGCAGAACCATTACGCCAAAGCCCACGATATCTATGCCGTGCTGCTCAAGGAATATCCTTCGACGCGGCATCTCGATGTCGTCTCCGAGCGTCTTTTTAAGATCGGTCGCGTCTGGTTGAACTTCCCCGAAGTCGCGAAGTTGGGTGAAGTGCAGCAGGTCAATTACGAAGACCCGAAACACAAGCTCCCGGCCGAAGAGCCGACTCCCCCGAGTGGCAAGCCGATCTATGTCCCGAACTTCACGAACAAGGCCGAACCGCTGTTCGACACGGCGGGCAATGGCGTCGCCGCGTTGCAGGCGATTTGGATGAACGATCCGACCGGACCGCTCGCTGACGATGCGATGATGCTCGTGGCGAGCCATCACGCTCGCAAAGGAAACTTTGTGGAGTCCGACCGCTTCTTCCAGATGCTGCGCGAAACCTTCCCGAACAGCCCGCACTTGCAGGAGGCGTTTCTGCTCGGCTCGCACGTCAAACTGATGTCGTATCAAGGTGCCGAGTACGAAGGAAAAACGCTAATCGAGGCCGAGCTACTCAAAGAGAGCACACTGCGGCTTTATCCCAACATCGAAGATAAAGATCGTTTGAAGCGAGAACTCGCGCAGATTGACGAAGCCAAAGCGGAACGCGACTGGGAACAAGTCGTCTTCTGGCTGAGAAAAGGAAACAAACGCGCCGCGGCCGTTTACTGCAATCAAGTCATCGCCCGCTTTCCGCAGTCGCCGTTCGCGGACAAGGCACGAGTCCAACTGGAAAAACTCGGACCCGAATACGCCAGCGGTGCGGTCTTGCTCAACCCAACCGATCCCAAAAAGACGCCACTGTGGGAACGAGTCATCCCTCAGTCGCAGCCGAAGTTGGCCAAGTCAGCTCCCACGGCCAAGGACTACGCGCCGGAATCATCTGCCGAGGAAGCCCCATCACGCCGGACAAGCAACCCGTTCAAGCGGACTCCCAAAATGAGCGATCCGTTTGACGAGACATCCGAAGACCTGGAAGTCCGTGACGAGGACGCTCGCAACGGAGACTCGAACGGAGACTCAGCCGTCACGAAAGATCCCGCGAAGAAACGCGGCTGGCTCCCTTGGTCTCCTCCACGACGCCTGCCTGCCAATTCGGACAACGACGCGCAGGAGATGGAAGCCCCCGCATCGGGCAAGACAAGTCTGTGATGCCACACTGAGAACTCTGGTTCCACTGCAATTCATTGTTCTTCTGGTGATTTGAATTCTGGACGACATGCTGCCGCGAACCCCTCGATCCCCGAAGCGATACGTGTCGCGCATTGCGCGCGACCACGGTCTATTCGTGAGACTCGACACGTGTCGCGCGGTCATCCTGTTCGCTTCGCTGCTTTGCGCCATGCCCACTCTCACCGGCTGCGGTTACACCGTCGGCAACGGCTTCAATCCCGAGATTCGCACGGTCTCCGTCCCGATCTTCGAGAACGACACGTTCCGACGCGGGATCGAAGTCCAACTGACCGAGGCCGTGCAGAAGGAGATTCAGAAACGAACTCCGTATCGACTCGCGAAAGGGCTGGATGCCGACACGCGGTTGACGGGCAAGATCGTGCAAACTCGCAAGGATGTTCTCGGAGAGAACCGGTTTGACGACCCGCGCGAGCTGCAGATTTCGCTGATGGTCGTCATGAAGTGGGAAAATTTGCGAACCGGCGAAGTTCTCGCGCAGCAAGAAGTCCCGCTGTCACCGAACGCCATCCCGCTCAGCTCGCAAGCCGACTTTGCCCCCGAAGTCGGTCAGTCGTTGGCGACGGGAACGCAGGACAGCCTCAATCAACTCGCCCGCCGGATCGTCAACATGATGGAGGCTTGGTAGCCCCACTCCAGCGAGCGTCACGAGTAGGATCGGCGCGAGTCATCCGGAACCCACCGCCGCGAAACAGCGACTGCGTGGGATCGAGAAAAAAGTCTACCTGTCGCTGGCCGTTAGACCTCACGCGGCTGAAATTGAGGCCGGCGTCTACTGTGATCCCGTCGCTCCACCGACAGGATCTCTTGTCGGCGGTGCGACAAGACTACAGTACGTCGCGCGACACCCCGTGGGATCCGCAACGTCACTCCTGACCGCGCGGAGTCGATGCTTCGCGCGGCCCAAACTGAGTCGTTTCACCGCGTGGGCAACGGCCTCAGTTGGACCCGCGTGAGGTCTATTCACGTTTCGCCAGAGCGTGGGCTGCTTGAGCGTCACGCCCGCACTCTGGCGAGGTGCAGCGACACGTCTTCGGTGGTGATCGGCGATAGATCCAGAGTGCCAGAAGCTCGACTTTTGCCCATCTTGGGACTGCGGAGATTCATCACCGCTTTCCTTGCTCTGCTGCAGCCCTTTTTTGAAAGTCCCGTACAGACACGGCCCTTCCAAAGTCCAAGCAAAGCCAGACAGGAAAGCGGCAATCAATTGCCGCAATCCCAATGGCATGGCAAAAGTCGAGAGAAGGGAGCGCCTCGATTCAGAGCTTCTGCACAGCACGCAAGATCGCGCTCACTCGTCGCAGAATTTTATTCGCAAATTGGTGGTTGATTTTTTGAACGCGAACTCGGTAGCGTCTCGCCCGCTTCGCCGTTCTGGTGAAGTTCACCGTCTCCGGTGAGACAACGTTCTGATCGAACACTCTTCAGTGCCGTCTGCTGCGGCCATCGCTTCAACAAGGACGGGCTTCGACGGCAATCACGGTTTCGCGTTCAACAACGGTCTCACGTTCAACAACGGTTGGGCATCGCCTTGAGTTCGCGGTTCGTGGCGATGGCTCTCTCGGGCAGTGGCAATGAGTTGGTCTCCACACGCATTTGGTTCTCTGCGCCCACGCACGTTGGCTCCCTTCATCGCGTCATCCCTTCCGAGGAATCAGCAGCATGTCCCAATCGAACTGGCTCCGTCAGCTCCCCGCGCGTCTTTGGGGTTTGGGTAACCGGGAGGGTGAAGGTTGAGTCGCAACACTCAACCCCGCCGCCGACGTGCCGCACTCGGTTCGTCCGTCCCCGCTCTGATCCAAGTCCTCGAACCGCGCCGCGTGATGAGCGGCGAGACCATCGGTGCTTATCCCACCGGCATGGGTGGCCTGACGGGAAGTGGCCTGCCCGGATTGACCTTCCCAAGCGGAGCCGCCGGTGATGGAGCAACAGGTGGCTCAACCGGGATCAGCTTCCCCAACGGGATGGGTGGGACGGGTTCCTCGACAGGCGGCTCTTCCATTGGAGGGCTACCAACGGGGGGAGTCGCGGGGAGTGGAACTTCTTCGGGCGGGGGACTGGGCGGCGGTGGCACAGGTTCCGGAACGGGGACATCGGGGCAGGAAGACCCGCCCCTCGATCTTGAGCAACTGTTTGATTGGCAAGCGGCCATCGCGCAGACCGAATCCGATTACCAGCAAGCGATGACCCAATCCCGAGACGTGTTCGCGGCGAAATTGAAAAACATCCATGATGTGGCGGACGCGGCAGCGGAAGCACGCAGTGCGACGACGGCGACGCTCCAGGCCAACTCCACGGCACAACTGCAAGCCGCAATTGCAACGATCAAGGCTTCGACCGAAGCGGCCAACACCGCACGCGATCAGCATCTCACCGAGTTGAAGAACAAGCTTCAGACGGAGAATGCCGAGACTGAAGCCACCTATGAACAGCAGACTCAAGCGGCACGGGGTGAGAAAGTTGCCACCCTGGGCGCGGTCAATCAATTGTTCGCAGATAAAACGCGCGCGGTCGAAGACACCTTCAAAGCGTTGACCGACGTTGCTCAACAAGGGCTGGATGCCAGCCTCAGTACCGTCGATTCAACGTACCAGTCGGCGATCGACGTTTCCAACGCCGCTTACGACACTGCCATTCAATCGGCCGATGCCGCTTACGACACGACCACTCAGGCGGCGTGGGATTCGTTGGTCAGTGGCGCTCAGGCCGTGTCTACAAGTTACGAGGCCGCGCTGGCTGCTGCCGTTGCTGCACGCGATGCCGCCCTCGCCGGAACCGGCCCCGGTTCGGCGCTCGGCAGTTCCACTGCGAGTTCAGCCACGACCGGTTCGGGAAGTACGGGTTCTGGGAGTACAGGCACGGGAGCGGGGTCTGCACAGGTCGCCTATGAAGCGGCGGTCGCTGCGGCACAAGCGACTTTCACTGATGCCATCACGGCGCTGGTGGATGCCTATCGCGCGGCCATGACCACGGCTCGCACCAGTTATGAAACGGCCATGACCACGGCTAACACGGCTTACAACGGTGCCATCACCATCGCCAACGACAAATACACGACCGCGACGAAGAATGCCTTTGATGCCTACAACACGAAGGTGGACAAGGCCGTCCAAGACTTCGATGGCCAGGTGAAGCAGCTTCAAATCGACTTCGATAAAACAGTCAAAGCGGCCAGCGCTGCCTACGACACCTCGATCACCAAAGCCAACACTGACTACGAAAAGGCTCTCGTCGATGCCCAGAAAGCGTACGACGATTTGGTCAATCCGGTTCAAACGGCCTTCGGCAAGTTCCGTGATGAAGAACCGGGCAAGCTGGCCACCGCGATCGCGAATGCGGCGAAAGCGTGGGCCACTGCCGTTCGCTCGGCCGTGTCGAGCGCGCCCGCCACGATCAGTGGGGCCAATGTGTCACACGGGGGCAGCATTCTGGGAGCCATTGCCGGGTTGGCGGATATGGACCCCACTATCATGTCTGGCAAGCTGACCTTGGTGATGCAGGAGGTTAATAAAGCGGCCGTTAAAGCCAACAAAATTTACATCGCCACCATTTCGGCGCCCTTGAACATGCCGACCACCACGATGGCGGAAGCGGAAGCGGCCGGGATCGCCCGGATGGCCCGAGATCGAGCGGCCGTCGTTACCTATCTTGATTCTGTTGTTGGCAAGTTGGTCTCTGAAGCCGGGAAGCTGAAAGGTGATTACGAAACGGCCGTCAAGCAAACCTACGCTGACATCGACAAGGCCATCGAAGACGCCGCCAAGGCGGATGAAAATATGACGAATACTGTGAACGGTGCGTATGTCGCCATTCAGCGTGCCAAGGAAGCGGGCTATGCCTCCTATATGCAGCAACTGGCCACCTTGCAGGAAGCCTACATCACCGCAGCCGAGAACAACGCCATTAGTCTGCGCAACGCGGTGACGACGGGAACCGACCGGCGGGAAAAGGCCAAAGCGTCCGCCGCGGCGGCGCGGTCGATTGCCAAATCGGCTGCGGCCAAAGCGTATGTCGATAAGGTTGCCGATGCCGAGAAGACTTATGTTGATAGCTATGCGGACGACTGGAAGGTGATGCGAAAGGAGTTCACGGACGCCGCCCAAAAGCTCGTCGAGAAACTGACCGACGCGGACAACGACTGGGTTGCTGCCGCCAATACGGCTGACGAAGGTTGGGTGACGGCCTCCAAGGCTGCGGCCGCGTCCTATAACACCGCCGCCGCGACCGCTTATGAAACCGCTCACACCAGCGCTCACACGGCAGTCACCGCTTATGACGCGGCGGTTCGGCCCGCATGGGAAGCCTCTATCCGTGCGAATTATGCGAATCCGGCTGATGCCGATCCCTATCTCGCCGCGTGGGGCGGTTATACCGATGCCGTGATTGCCGCATGGGTCTCGGCCGACAGCGCGCTCACCTCGCTGGATAATTCATACGCCGACACTGTGAGCAACGCCTCGAACACGCAGCTCACGGCTACCGCCACCGCCGCACATACGGCGGCCTCGGCGGAAGTGAGTGCGGCCGCCACGGCGGCCATTGCGGCCACCGACGCCCGGCGCACCTACGACACCTCGTACACCAACGCCGCCGTGACCCGCGCGAAGGAACTGGTGGCCGGGGAAACGACCAAAGCCAAAGACACCGTGGCCGCAGAGCAAAAGGAGAACGACAAGCTTGCCGCCGAATATGAGATTGCGGTGACCAAGGCCAATGACTCACACGAGGCCGCCGTCACCGGAGCCAACAACGAAATCAAGGACGCCACCAATCAGTTCACGGCGGACTCCTTCAAGATCGCGTTCGATCTCCAAAAATCTGCCGAGCAAGCCGCGAACGACGCCGCTGACGCCGCCATTGCTGAGGTCAAGACGGAGGCGGAAGCACTCAAGGACCGTCTGATCGCGGCCACGAAAAAGCACACGGCACAACGCGCCGCCGAGATGATCAAAGGCTTCGGTTTGGCGATCGCGGCCATCGGCAAGAAGATGAGCGACATCAAGGCCGATCCCAACCTCAGCTTGAATCAGTACCAGATGGCAGCGGCGTCCGCTGCCATTCCGTTCGGTTCGATGGAAGTCTCTACCGTCCTGTCTCTCGACTTCTTCCGAACCACGCTCCGGGACACCGCATTCGGAACCCGAGCGGGAATGCTTCAGGCGGCCGCGATGGCAGTCGCCGGTATGGGAACCACCAGCATGGCATCTGGTCCCGATGCCAGTAGCCTGATGCGCCAACTGCTCGGCTTGAGTACGTTGCGAGTGGGCATTAGCAACGGTGGCGGCGTCTATATCGGCCAGTACGACCCGCTCGATGGCATGGTCTATCGCAACGTCCCCAACTCCTCGGGTGGTCGCAAATCGTCTCAGCGGTCTCTGGCCATCGTGGAAAGCCAGTTGCAAACTCCGGTCGGCATCGCCTTCAAGGATCGAGACTGGGATGGATTCTTCGGAGGATACGGCGGGAGTTCCGCCCCGGACCCCAAGTCGTACATCCACATCGCCATGAACTACTTCGTCGATGACGACAAGCTGGCCGCACCGGGTGGCTTGGCCAGCGACATCCTGATCGCTGCCGAAGTCGGCTTCCAAATCGCAGGCTTGGTCGATCCGATCGGCATCGCCGACGCGGGTGGTGGTGCAATCCAATTACTCCAAGGTGACTACACCGGAGCCGCCATCTCGTTCGGCAGCATCGCCGTCCCCTTCGGTGCCGAAAAGATCGCCAAAGCCGTCAGCCGCATCCCCACCGGTGCCCTCGACGACGCCGTGAAAGGCATCGGCGACCTCGCCATTACAGCCAAAGGCAACATCAACAAGTCCCTCGGCTTCATCGACGACGCTGGAGCCGCTCGCTCTAGTCTAATTGGGAAAACACGCCTACCTATCGGAATAAAACAAAACAAAGCGGCTGGTGATGCTTGGGAATCTGAACTATTGAACAAGATACTCCCGAAGTCACAATCAGACATTAAGCCACAAATCACGATCAAGTCAAACGGCCCCTCTGCCAAAAAAGTGCGTGTTGACTCGGTTGGAACTGACAACGGAACCGGTGGGCTTCGACTCTCAGACGGAAAGGCATCTGACACGGCAGGATTGACGCCTAATCAAACGGTTGTCTATCCCGAACTAGAAAGTCACGGCGGCATGGTGGTAGGAAAAGGAAAGCCGCCATACATCGGTGGCACCCATATCCCTCCTACTCGGGTTGATATCATTAGACCAGGAAACAAATAATATTATGTCACTTGACAATGCACGCACTATTGACGCGATAGGGATTGACAATGAATCGGGATTTGCCGTACTCACAATTGCTGATTCGTGGGGATGGGCTGACCCACAAGCACACCTACTAGCGTTACAAACAAAAATAAATTCATATTTTGAATTTATCGAGTGTGGACAAATTTCGGAGTCTTATCCTGTTGCTGACGGTCGGCAACTTGTAATTGATGTAGTCTCTCGCTTCCCGCCACCACCGTTCGCACTCGATTTGTTCCAGAAATCTTCTGAAGCCGCTTCTCAGTTGAACGTGCTGGTTCGTCAGCGAACGATTTTGGATACAGAGCTTGAATAGCCGTGTGTCGAATTCGCGAAGACTGGCCGTGCAGTTACATAAGACGCTGACGGCGGCGATGCTGGCGTGCTTTGCCGTGGGAGGACTGTTCGCCTCGCAAGCGGCGTTCAAAGCCAACGGCCTCGCTTACAGTAGTCCCGTCG
>JAYVOX010000162.1:0-8749 GCA_043757695.1 Schlesneria sp. | reverse complement strand
GGCGTTACCTCCAACGATTGGCCTCACAGGCGGCGAAGGAAGCGGGGCGTCGGCAGATGCTGATGGCGGCCAGCGTCGCAGGCATCGTGCTGGCCCTGAGTGCGATCGGCGTCGTCGTCTATGTTTCCAATGAAGCGGGCAAAGAACGGCGGATCATCGCGGCGGTGGCAGCCTATCTCGCCGACGGCAAACTTTCGGAAGCTCGTCAACTGCTCGCGCAACGTTCCGCCGGTTCAACCTCAGAGTCGTGGTTGGCTACCGTCAAACGTGTGAATGATGCGGACTCTGCCGATCGCGATCGTGTCACTCAATTCCAAGCGGAGCTGGACAAGGCTGCGCAATCGAACGAACCGGTCATCATCGAAGCGGCCTTGAAGCGTGCGCATGAACTCGCGCGATCAGCCGACGAGAAAATCGTCGTCGATAAGCAGCAAGCGACCTGGCAGCAACGCGTCACCCATGAGACCGCCGCCCGCGAGCAGCAGTTCCGCGAGTCGTTGGCATCCGCGAGTCAATCTCTGCAATCGTTGGACAGCGCGCTGCGAGGAACCGATCCCGTCGAACCCGATCGGTTGAGTGAGCTGCTGAGCGAAGCGGGGACGCGCGTGAGCAAGTTGTCCGCGTCCAACGGAACCATCGCGAAGGAACTCGAAGAGCAGGCGGCGGCGCTCAAGCGGAGACTCGAAGCGGCGCGTCAGGGTGTGGCCAACGTGGCACGCAAGCACGATCTCCTCGATCGTCTGACACACGCCGCGCTGCTGCTGCCGGGAACGGGGCAAGGGACATCCAAAGCCGGGGCCTTCGAGGCCACGTTGCGCGAGTTCGCCACGGCCTTGCCCGAGGACGCGC
Source organism: Schlesneria sp. (assembly GCA_043757695.1). Taxonomy (GTDB): domain Bacteria; phylum Planctomycetota; class Planctomycetia; order Planctomycetales; family Planctomycetaceae; genus Schlesneria. The sequence goes on along the minus strand of JAYVOX010000162.1, from coordinate 7,900 downwards.
GAGCTTCCGTGATGAAATCGGCCGCAGAGACCTGCCCGCTGCCGTCCGTGTTGGCTTATCAAAAGCTGGTCTCGCGTTGGAAGAATCTGCGGCCCGCCAATGAGAAGGAGGACTTGGAAACGCGCGTCCGTGAAGTGCGGAACTTTCTCACCGAACATGGCACCAGTCCGCATCGGGAGTTGATCGAACGCTATCAAACGTGGTTGGCGGCGATCCAACGTCGCACTGCGGACGAAGGGGATCCCGATGAGGGCTTGAAGTCGCGTTTGACCAAGCTGTTCAGTTCCAAGTTCGTCAAGGACGTTCATATTCTGCGTGACACTGAGGGGCGAGTTTATTACCTCCCCGAAGTGCGCACGGAGCCGTTCGGGAGCGTCGTCAGCTTCAAGTATCTCGTGGACTTCAATGGCACCGCGCGCCAAGTCAAAGACCTGAAGCTGACGGACATCCCCAGCTTCAAATCGACGCCGCCGCCCCAGCACGAGATCGCGGCCAAATTTCGCACGACGATCAAAGAGATCGGCTTGGACAACTGGCAACGGCATCTGCGGGAGATGACCGAGACCTTGCTGAAGGCCAACCAAGTCGATCCGTTTTTGAGATATCGCCTCGTCGCGCAGACCCTCGAATTGGCGGCGGGCGGCGATCATTTGCTGGGGCAAGAACTGGCCGATGTCATTCAAGATTTGGATGACGATGATCTGGATAAGACCGTCACGTGGATGGACCCGCTCAATAAGAAGGGGGATGAGGCTCGCAAGCGTGCGTTGGAATTGTTGGCCAAGGTGCCGCCGCTCGAACCGATTTTTGCCAAGGCATTCAAACGTCAGGAACAGTTCGAGCGCGAGATGTTCACGCCGAGGTTCTCCATCGGGTGGTTGGAGAAATCACATCGCGGCGTTTGGTCCTGCCGCACGAAGTGGACGACGACGGGCCAGCACGTGTTGCACGTGGTCTCGCGCGTAGACTCGACTCGCGGACGGAACTGGCAGGAACTGGGACGTGTCAGCGGGAACGCTCTGACGATCGACTCGTCGGTGGCGGAAGAAGTCGGTGAAGCGGCCGTCGTGTTCGCCTCGTCCGCCAGTGGCTCGTCCTCAGAGTGATCCCGTGTTGCCCCACCGTCTGCTCTCCGTTTCGCCTTCTTGATCGGGCAACTGCATGGCCGACACCGACAGCAATCTCTCGTACTTCATCCGCGTCCGAGGAAAAGTTTTCGGGCCGTATGACGTGGCTCAATTGAAGTCGTTGCGGGCGCGGAGCCAGTTCAGCCGTGCGAACGAAGTGTCGATCGATCGGCAGACGTGGGAATCGGCCTCGACGATCTGGGACCGGCTCGGTGGTCCGGCCTCGAGCGGTGCGATCCGCACCATCGGGAACGATGCCAACGTTGCCCCGAGGCAAATTGGGTCTGGTCCGCCGAGTCGCGGGATGCCTGCAATCTGGCACTTCGCAAAAGGGGGTGAGCAATGTGGTCCGGTCACGCTGACCGACCTGCAACGCCGGTTGAGCGGCAACGAGTTGACGCTCGACGATGTCGTGTGGCGCGAGGGACTGGCGGACTGGCTACCGATTCGCGATGTCGCGGAACTGCAGGCCTCATTAGGTTCACCTGGAGTAACCGGCACACCCTACGTTGGACGAGGAGTGCCAGCGTCATCCGGCGCGAACCGGTTGTCGGGAACGGCTTCGTTTGAAATGCGAATCGGTCGCGAAGCGGACAACGACATTGTGCTCGACTACCCGATGGTCTCGCCCTACCACGCGCGGCTGCGGTTGCGGGGCGGGCAGCTCGAATTGGAAGACCTCGGCTCGGTGAACGGCACCGCGATTGGATCGCCTGATCGCAAGATCGTGCGCTCGGCGGTCGCGGTCTCCGATACCGTCTTCTTCGGTTCGTTTCGAGTTCCCGTGAATCGACTGCTCGCGAGTCGCACGTCACCCGGCACGCGCGGGTCGCAGCAACTCGTCTCACTCCGTAACGACACGACGGTCTTCGGCCGCGATCCCGAGTGCGATCAGGTTCTTGACGATCCGATGATCTCGGCGCGACATGCGCGCGTGACTCGCAAGGCGGGACGCTTCGCGGTCGAAGACTTGGGGAGTGCGAACGGCACGTTCATCAACGGGCAGCGTGTGCAACGTCTCGAACCGATTCAGCCGGGCGATGAACTCAGTCTCGGCAGCTACATGTTTCGGCTCAATGCGGCGGGCGACTTCGAGCGGCGCGACTATCGCGGCAACATCACGATTGAAGCGCGCGGGCTGTCGATGGAGGTGCCCGGCAAGCGGCTGTTGGAGAACGTGTCGCTGACGATCTATCCCACCGAGTTCGTCGGCTTGATGGGGCCGAGTGGGGCGGGCAAGACTACGTTGATGAACATCCTGAACGGCTACACGCCCCCGACGGCGGGGCAGGTGCTCATCAACGGTCAGGACTTGTACTCGCACTATCAGCAGTTCGCCGGACAGTTCGGTTACGTCCCGCAGGACGACATCATTCACGGCGATCTCACGGTGGGCGAGGCGCTCTATTACACCGCTCGACTCCGACTGCCGCCCGACTTCGCCGAGTCCGCCATCCGCGATCGGATCAGCGCGGTCCTCAAGCAGCTGGGTTTGGAAGGAACAGAGAACGTGCTGATCGGTTCCGCCGTGAAGAAGGGGATCAGCGGCGGACAACGCAAGCGCGTCAACCTTGCTCAAGAGTTGTTGACCGACCCGTCCGTGTTGTTTCTCGACGAGCCAACTTCGGGGCTGTCGTCCGAGGATGCGTTGATGGTGATGAAGGTGCTGCGCGGATTGGCCGATTCTGGCAAAGCCATTCTGATGACCATTCATCAACCCAGCCTCGAAGTCTATCGGCTGATGGACAACCTCGTGCTGGTCGGCAAAGATCAGAACTCACCGGAGCCGGGGCGACTCGTCTATTACGGTCCCGCTTATCCCGATGCCGTGCGGTTCTTTAATCCCGATGGTGTGCCGGGTGAGCGACCCGGAGTCGATCCTTCGCCCGATGAGGTCTTGCGCGGGCTGGCCAAGCGAAAGGCTTCGGAATGGGCGGAGCGGTATCAGCATTCCGACTATGGGCGCGAGTACATCGAACAGCGGATGGGCAAGCAGGCGCGGCCCTCCGCTCAGGGTTCACCGCCACGAACCGCACGCACTTCGGGAGTGGCTCAATGGTGGACGCTCGTGCGCCGCTGTCTGACCATCAAGTTCAAAGACTGCTGGAACACGGCGATTCTGCTGGCTCAAGCTCCCATCGTGGCCGTGTTAGTCGTCCTCGTGTTTGGCAACGAAGTGGGCGCCGAGATGACGGACGAGAACTGGCTGTCGGGTGCCCGGGCCAGTTCCGTGACCGTGTTTCTGATCGGGCTGGCGGCGCTCTGGTTCGGTTGCTCGAACGCCGTGCGTGAGATCGTCGGGGAATGGGCGATCTACCATCGCGAGCGCATGGTGAATCTCAAACTGCCGTCGTATGTCGCCTCGAAGCTGGCAGTCCTCGGCGTGCTGTGCGTCGTGCAATGCGGCATCCTGACGGGCATTGTCGCGTGGGGTTGCGAGTTGAAAGGGGACTGGCTGGGACTGTTCGGCGCGCTGCTGTTCGCCTCGATTGTCGGACTGGGAATTGGCCTGACGATCTCGGCCGCCTCCCGTTCGTCGGAGGTGGCCGTCGCACTGCTGCCGATCGTGTTGCTGCCGATGGTGATCTTGGGAGGCGTGCTGCAACCGGTTCACAAGATGAACAAGGCGATGGCGGTCTTCGCGAATATCGCCCCGTCACGCTGGACGTTTGAAGCGACACTCACTTTGGAAAGCGATGAGCGAAGGCGCGGACCGGCTCCCCCCAAATTTCCCGTGATGCCCCCTGCCCCGACAGCAGTCGCTCCAGCCGCAACTGACCAGCCGTCTGGCAGCGCGGCGGCTCCGCCCGATGAACAGCCGAAGCCCGCAGAGCCGAAGGCCGAGGCCGCGCCAGAGAAGCCCTCTGAAAAGAAGAAAGACAAGGAACAGGATGAAGACGAGGAGACGCCCGATGTCGCGCAGCATTACTTCCCGAAGAAGGACCGAACCGGATACGCCCAGTGCCTGATGGTGATGGGCGTCATGTTCGCGGTGTTGATCGCGAGTGTCTTGGCCACCCTGCGTGCGAGAGATGTGCATTGACCAGTGCCGTCGCCCATTGGTAGCCGTTCGCGTCCAGAATCTCAGTCGCGAAATGACTGAGCTACGTAGGCGAGACATTCCATGACTCGCATTCCAACGGCGTGAGCGGAATCTCCAAGAGGGTTCGATCAACGCAGGAATTGATACCTCACGCGGCGAAGTTTGACTGGTACGACCGGTCTCGTCGGCGGAGCGACGAGACTACTGTAGTCCTGTCGCTCCGCCGACGGGACCGCGTCACACGGTTCCCGCCAATCCGGTTAATTCCCAATGCGCGAGGCATTTTGTGACCAATCAATGTGTGAATGCCGTGTCGATCTCTTTCCATCACGGCTTCGACGAATCGACCTTCATCTGTTCCAGTCGTCGCAGGCGTTCGGTCGCGGGCGGGTGGGTCCGATAGTGATGGCTGACTTCGCGACCAATGGAATCGAACACGTTCTTGGGCCGCGACGAGTCACGTTTCACCCCTGCCGCGTCTTCGGCCTTCAGCAGAAACTTGGTGAAGGCGAGGCTGTCTTCGCGCGAGACGCGGGCTTTGACCAGAGTCCGATACGCGAACTCATCGGCTTCAAATTCGTGGTCCTCCGAATAGGCCACGCTCAGGGAACGGTAGGCGATCTTGGTGAGACCATCGGCGATCTCGCCACCCAACTCGCCCGTTCTCACTGCGTAGGTGAAGTTCCGCACGCAGTGCTTCAGATCGACGTGACCGATCTCGTGAGCCAGCACTCCTTGCAACTCCGCATCGGACGGCGTGCGGTCGAGCAAACCGGTGTGAACGTAAACGTTGCCGCCCAAGACGGAGAAGGCATTCATCTCGGGGTTGTCTACGATGGAGAACGTGTATTCGATCTCCTTGCGGTTGCGGCGTTCGAGGACGGGCGCGACCAGTCGCTGGATGCGAGCGAGTTGATCGGGACGGTCGGCAAACTTGAAGTGCTTGGCAAACGTTTCGCGCACTTCCTTGCCGAGTTCATTCTCTTCGCGGGCATCGAGGGCCAATGTGGACTGCCCCGCATCGTCGGCCGCCTTGATGACCTCGCGTCCGAACTGGAACACTTTTCCAACGACATCCTGCGGCCGAGTCCGTTCGCGCGGCACGGACGATTGTGGCTTCTCCTCTGACGACGGCTTCTCGCCCTTCTCCGACTCGCTCTTGGTCTCAGCCTTCTCCTTCGCTTTGGGGAGGAACCCGCCGAGGATGTCGAGCACTTTTCCGGGGACTTCGGCGGGCTTAGTCGGGGCTTCTCCCGGCTTGTCGCCCAAGAGCCCCCCCATTCCTTCGAGGACTTGGCCCGGCACTTTCTTCGCTTCCTCAAAGCCATCTTTGAGACCCATGCCGACCGTCTTCTTGGCCTCTTCCGCCTGCTCCTTGGCCATCTGCCGCATGGCCTCGCGCGTCTTGTTCCCTTCGTTCTGAATCACGAGGACGGCGACGACAACCAGTGCTACCAGAATGAGTGATGGCCACAGCCAAGCTTGGGCGTTCTTCATGAGAGTTCATGACCTTTCTGGGGAGAGACGGTGCGAATGGGAGACCGTGCGAATGCCACTTTTACGGTTTCATGATCTTGCCGCCAACCGCATCGGCCGACTGTTTCATCAGCCCCTTCATTTCGTCGTAGACCCGCAGCGCTTCGGCCGGGCCTTTGTCGCGGAGCAACGTGCCATAGTATTTGAACCACGAGTCGATGCCGCGCACTTCCTCGCCGCTCGGCAACGGTGGCTGCTTGCCATCGGGGACGTAGACGACCAGACAGCGCCGATTCATCAGCACTTTGTCGTAACCGACGAAGAACAAACTCCCTTGCCTGATCTGGTCGGCACCGTCTCGACGGAGAGTGACATCCGCCACGAATCTCCCGCCGGAAAAGCGAGCATCGACGACCTCACCCACATCGGCACCTCGCACAAATACGGAGTCGCCAATCTTCAATCCATGCGCCTCGTCGAACGTGACTCGCAGCCGAAACACTCCCGACTGTCGCCAGAGGAAGGCGGCTCCCACGATGAGGACCAGCGCCAGCACGAGGATTCCGCCCGCGACCACCTCGCGCGGTAGTGCGGGCTTCGATGAGGCCGACGGAGTTGCCCCAGCCGCCGCATCGACGAGATCGTCTTCCACGTCGGTCAGTTCGCGACCGTCGAGTTCGCAATAACGACGGTCGAGCGAATAGGTCTTGCCGCACTGGGGACACGACTTGCTGGTCACGGTCATCGCACAGCTTTCTCGGCTCAAAAGGAAGCAACGAACAGCATCACAAAATCGAGCACGATCACTGCCAGTGATGCGGCCACCACAGCGACGGTCGTCGCGCGACCGACATCGTCACTGCTGCGAATTTCTTGAGTCCCATTTTCATAGCCCACTAACGCCACCGCACCACCAAACACGGCGGCGCGAGCCAACCCAAACAGAAATCCAAACAGAGTGACATCCGCCAGAATCTCGGCCATGAAAAACGAACTCTTTACGTGATACCGACCGACGGCCACGCAATAGGCACCGGCGAAGGCCACCAGTTCCAACGCGATGGTCAGCAGTGGCAGTGAGATCACGCTGGCCCAGAAGATCGGTGCCAGCCAGTACCGCTCTGGTGAAATGGACATGGATCGCAGCGCGTCGAACTGTCGTGACAGTCGCTTCCCACCGATCTCGGCGCAGGTACTAGCGGAGACGCGACCCGCCAGCAACAGCCCCATGACCAGCGGGCCGATCTTATCGACCACCGCATTGCCGACGATGCGCGGCAACGGGTCCATGATCCCCGACCCGGACAGACCGATGCCGATCTGCAAGGCCATCATCATGCCGAAGAAGGCTCCCGCCGAAGCGGCCACCGGCAGTGAGCGAACTCCAATTTCATCGAAGCGTCGCAGCAAGGCCATTTGATCGCGCGGCGGTCCCAGTCGAACGGCGAGTAACGCGGACGAACCGACCGCGCGCAACAACCCCGTTGCCACCGAGACAAACACCTGCCACCAAGGTTGCTCGGGGATCGACACGCGCGCGGGACGATCCGGAAGTTGCAGGTTGTCGAAGAAGGCTTCGAGTCGCGCTCGCAACGACTGAACGGCCTTGGCGGGAGATGCTCCGTGTCGTTGTCGCAACTCGGTGATCGCATCGCGACCGAGGACTTCCTCCAACTGACCGCTGTTCGGATTCAAATACAGCACACGATCCGCGATCAACCCCGCCGACAAATAGTCGTGCGTGATCGTGATCGAGGTCATCTGCGGGTTGTTCTGTTGAACTGAACGAATCAGCCGGCTGATGACATTGGATGAGGCGGCGTCCAATCCCGTTGTCGGCTCGTCATACAAGACGATGGCGGGTTCCGTGACCAACGCCCGCGCGATACCGACGCGCTTCTGCATCCCACCGCTCAACTGCGACGGCGACAAGTCCGCATCACTGTCTGACAGTCCAACGGCACGGAGTAGTTCGAGCGACCTGCGCTGCGCGTCCTTGTGTGAGACCGACTGTACCGTCAGCGGCAGCATCACGTTTTCTAAAACGCTCAGTGAGTCGATCAGTGCCGAACCTTGAAACACCAGTGAGATGCGTGAGAGAACTTTGTCCAACTCGCTCTGCGAGGCGGGGTGATGCAGATCGACACCCAGCATCTGCACCGTCCCGACATCGGGTCGCTGAAAACCGACGATGTGTTCCAACAGCACCGACTTGCCGCTGCCGCTCATGCCGACCACGACGAGGCATTCTCCG
>JAYVOX010000161.1:0-2385 GCA_043757695.1 Schlesneria sp. | reverse complement strand
TACTCCGACGTGAAGGGGCAAGAGATGGCGAAACGCGCGGTGACGGTCGCTGCGGCTGGCTCACACCATCTCCTGATGATCGGTTCGCCCGGCACCGGCAAAACACTGCTCGCTCAACGGATGGCCACGATCCTGCCGGAGTTGGCTCCCGAAGAGAGCGTGCAAACGACGCGCATCTACAGCGCCGTCGGACGACTCGATCCGGGTCAGCCGCTGTTGTTACGGCGTCCATTTCGCTCGCCGCATCACACGATCAGCGAAGCGGGACTCGTGGGCGGCGGCAGCATGCCGACTCCCGGTGAGATCAGCCTCGCTCACAACGGCATCTTGTTTCTGGATGAGTTGCCCGAGTTCAATCGCAGCACGCTCGAAGTCCTGCGTCAGCCGTTGGAGGACGGACAGGTCACGATCAGCCGCGCGATGGGCAGCCTGACGTTTCCGGCCAACATCATGTTGGTGGCCGCGATGAACCCGTGTCCGTGCGGCTATCGAGGTGACCCGCGCCGCCAGTGCCATTGCAATCCGATGCAGATCGAACGCTACACGTCGCGAATCAGCGGGCCGCTCTTGGACCGACTCGACATCCACATCGAAGTCCCGCCCGTCCCCTTCCGTGAATTGTCCGACCTGGCCGTCGGCACGACGAGCGAAATGATGCGTGTCAGCGTGATTGCCGCGAGGGAAGTTCAGCGTCGCCGCTTCGGCAAGGGATCGCTCCGCTTGAACGGTCGGATGCTGCCGTCGCAGATTCGCAAATTCTGCAAGCTCGAACCCGATGCCGAATCGTTGCTGAAGGCCGCGATGGAAGAGATGGGACTCTCCGCCCGAGCACACGACAAAATCCTGCGCATTGGCCGCACAATCGCGGACCTCGAAGAAAGCGACAAGATCACCGCCGTCCATCTCAGCGAAGCGATCAACTACCGCACGCTCGACCGGACTTGGAAGTGAGCCTGTCTCCTTGTCTCCTCTCGATTCATTTCGTTGAACTGTCGGTTATGTTCTTCAGCAGGTCTAATGACGTGAATGGTGGTGACCCGTGATCGCTTGCGCTGCGAGGGACGGGCATTCTGCAAATACACCAAACGGATCTTCCGACCCTGCCGCTGGTGACATTGATTCCATTGAGGTGACACGATTTCTGAAATCTTTGGCCGCGTCGGCCCTTCGACTCCGTGGCTGGGCTGGTTGGTACAGCAGTTTTCCAAGCCCCTGTATCGACTCCCCTACTGGTGGCGCGGCGTGCATCGCGGCACGAGTCCTTACACGTGCGAGCGGCGCGAGTCGATGCGTCAGAAGCTGGCGCGCGGTGAGACCGTGTATGTCGCCGGGTTGGTCACGTCGGGTCACAACTGCGGCATCGGATTGATTGAGGTTTCTGCGGCGCACGGCATTCGGCTGCTGGCCAATGATGAGGAAGAGCGATTCACCGGAATCAAGCATTTCGACGGCTATCCCGAACAATCCGTATTGATGCTCAAGCGTCGGTTAGAAGAACGAGGACTCACGCCGCGCGACATCCATGCGTTTGTGGCCGGGTGGGATTACCCGGTGATGGGGCCGTTCTCGTTGAAGGCGGTCTTCGATCACTTCCCGACCAGTTTGCAGCTCGCACATCCCGATGCCTGTCCGAAGGTGCCGTTCTTGAAACTGGGTGTGCGCGTGCGAGCGGGACAGGCCCGCCTCGCAAAAGACCTCGGCCTGCCGGGGCGCGTGCCGCTCATCACTCTGCCGCATCACGATAATCATGCGGCGGTCGGTTTCGCGGCATCTCCGTTTGGCAGCAGTCGCGAGACGGTCATGGTCACGGTTCTCGATGGCTTCGGTGACGAAGGAGCGATCTCGTTGTACGTCGCCGAGCAGGGGCAACTCCGTGCGTTGAGCAAGAACAACAGCATGATCGACTCACTGGGAGCCTTCTATTCGATCATCAGTTCGACACAAGGGGGCTGGACGACGCTCAGTAGTGAAGGCCGTTACATGGGAGCGGTCGCGTGGGGCGATCACGATCGGCTGACCAATCCGCTCTATCGGCAACTGCGCCAGATGCTGCACTTCGGCCCTGAGGGCCGCGTGCAGGTGAATCGCCAGTTGGTCAACTGGCAGAACGCGGGTGAGATGCGACCGTACAACAAGGCGACGCGCGCACTGCTCGGTGAGCCGATCTCACCGGAACGGATGTGGAACCCTGATGCGGTGCTCAAGGTCGAGGACGTGCAGCACTCGGCCATCACGCGCGAGCGAGTCGATCTGGCCGCCGCGACGCAGTTGGTGTTCGAGGACGCGCTCTTCCACATCGTCGATCACCTGATTCGATCGACGGGCAGCGACCGACTCGTGCTGACCGGCGGCACGGCGTTGAACGGTCTCGCCAACATGCAGTTG
>JAYVOX010000160.1:0-2394 GCA_043757695.1 Schlesneria sp. | reverse complement strand
TCGACATGCTGCAAGCCATGAACACCGGCCACGATGGTTCGATGAGTACCGTTCACGCCAATGACACCCGCGATGCTCTCGACCGCATGGAGTTGATGATCGCCCTGTCCGGCGTGGAGTTGCCGACAGTTGTCGCTCGCCAGTACATCGCCTCCGCCGTGCAGATTCTCATCCACATGATGCGACTCTCCACCGGCGAACGAAAAGTCATGCGTATCTCGGAACTGTGCGGCTGCCAGGACGGGGCCTATCAGCTCGAAGACATCTTCGTCTACCGCATGTCCGGTGTGGACACAGGCGGTCGGGCGCGAGGGGCCTTCTACGCCACCGGCTACGAACCACAAGCTCTCAAACGACTCGCCAGCCGCGGCCACGACATCCCGTCGCTCATGTTCTCGGCCCGCGAATTGAACTCGAACCGCGAGTACCGACCACTGCGATAAAGAAGGAGTCAGGAGACAGGGATCAGGAGTCAGCAAGCAAGCGATTGCCCCCTGACTCCTAACTCCTGCCCCCTGACTCCTGTCCCCTTCTTCAAATCCGGACCCACTCCGATGGCCGCAACAACATCCACTTGGCAACCACAAAGTTCGCAATCCGACTTCTCCAGCATCCTCAAGGAGCGTGAGACATTCGGAACCGGACGCGGTGACGACACGGCCGATCAGATCAACAGTTGGTTCGACCAACTGATGCTCCAGTCAGGACTCGGTCTGTCGCCATCGATGCTGCTCGCGATCTGCCTCTGTTCCGGCATCGCGCTCGGCGGAGCGATCTTCGTAATTCAAGAGAACCTGCTGACGACAGCACTCGCCACGTTCATCGGCTTCATCCTGCCGGTTGTGTTCACCACGATCGCACGAACTCGGCGACAGGACCAACTCAGCAGCCAAATCCCGGCAATGCTCGAAGAGTTGGCCCGTGCGGCGAAGACCGGCCGCAGCGTCGAACACAGCTTGGGAATGGTCGCCGGTGACACGCCCGATCCGCTGGGCGCCGAACTCAAACTCGCCACCGGTCGCGTGGAAATGGGCATCCCACTGAAGGACGCTCTGCGCGACTTGCCGCAGCGCACGGGACTGATGACTCTCAGCCTCCTCTGCATGACGCTGACCGTTCAACAGCAAACGGGCGGTGACGTGGTGACGGTTCTCGAACGTCTCTCGCGCACGGTGCGAGACCGACTCCTGTTCCAAGGCCGTCTCCGTGCCGCGACCGCTGCCAGCCGAGCGACCGCCATCCTAATGCTCGTGTTGCCACCAGCCGTGCTGACATTCTTCGTCGTCCGCAAACCGACTTACCTCACCGAATTGCTCTCCTCGTCTTGGGGCCGCAACTCGACGATCCTCGCGATCTGCCTCGAAATCATCGGTGCTATCTGGATCATGCGGATCTTGAAGAGCAGCCAACAAGCCTGACCGTGGGACATGCTTCCAGCCTGTCCGTGTCACATCACACCACCAAAAAACTTCCGAAGTCTGCGGAGACTTCGGAAGTTTGGAACCGTTCAAAAAAGTAACCCGCAGCGTGAGCGAGGGACGGAGCTGACGCGAGTCCCGCTGCAAGAAATCCCCTCGCTCACGCTGCGGGTTACTACCTCAACAGGTCGTTCAGTTCACACAGCACACCTTCGCCGAACAACGTTGATCGCCAGCCAAGCCGCTCTGGCAGCAGGAGTCCACGACGATGATCCCTCCCTGGTTCTTCCCCTTCGCCTACGGCATTTGCAGCATCCTGATAGTCGCGTTCGCCTATCGCATCTGGTCCAAACGCCGTTCGCAGCAGGTCGAGCGAAACGACTTCCAGCCGCCGCCAGCCGCGCGCACCATTGCGCCTCCAGCGACGCCTGCGTCCCGCATGACACCCGCTGAGACCTTCGCCACTCCCGCCACGTACACGTCCGCCGTGACACCCGTTGAACCCATACGGACCACGTCGCCCGAACCGGGACGCATCCCCGAGCCTTACATCGCCGCCTCCTCTTCCACGATCCTGCGAGGCGACGCCGTCCCGACATGGGAAGACCGCCGACTGCTCGAACCACGTGGCATCCTCACCCGCGCGACATCCAACCCGATGCCGCGCGTGCTCGCCGAAGATGTTCCCGGCATGGATGACTCCGACCGCAAGTTCGGAACACTCCTCAATCCGGCCCTCGCGTCGCTCCTCCCCGAATCGCCCGAACGGCGCGAGCAGACTCGCAAAGACCTCCTCGCTGCGGGCTATCACTCACCGCACGCCGTCGAAAATCTCTCGGCCACGCGCTACGTCTACATGATGCTCGCGCTCGTCGTCTTCGGAGCATTGCTGCTCATCGCCCCGCCGCGACTGGAACCGTGGATGATGGGCGGACTGATCGTCGGCCCGATGCTCGGCTGGGCATTGCCCATGCTG
>JAYVOX010000159.1:0-2396 GCA_043757695.1 Schlesneria sp. | reverse complement strand
CCGATGCTCAGCCCACCAGGAATACGCGGCTTCCATTTCGACGTGAGCCCGATCCGTCAACATCACGGGGTAGGTCATACCTTGTCCGGAATGTTGTGTTTCTGACGAAACTCGGTGTCGATCTGAGCAAACGGCCGGTAGCGGCCGGCTTCCATGTCCTCGATCCCCGCCTGAATGGACGCGAGATCATCTCGCTCGCGTTCCAGGGCCGTCATGGCCGCACGCAGAACATCCTCTTCTGTCGGATACAGGCCCGTCTCAAGTTGGCTCTGCACGCGCTGTTCAACATCGGATGGAAACGGGTAGTTCATCGGGGTGGCTCCATAATTGAGGCTACTTTTGTCCAAGCTAACACAACGATCCACGGCTTCCAAAGCGTCCCAATCCACGTCAATTTCCCCGAGCCGTTTTCGCCGCTGAGGATTGTCAGCGGCTTGATCTCCAGCCGTGCGCCGTGGAGGTGCGGGCCGAGGCCGCGCAGCGTCATCGCGGTCAATCGCAAGGGGGCGCTGAGCATTCTCGGCGGCTGGGAAGGATCGGGCATGAATTGGGTTCCCATCGATCAACGGTTGAAGACGGTTCGGTCGTCCGCCAGAACACGTCACACAGACGGCGTCGCTAAGGTAGCCCTGTCGCTCCGCGACAGGAAGCGCGAGCGCGGTGAGGGCGTCTGAGTTTTGTTGACGCTGATTCGTGGATGGCGCTGTGGGTGCATCGCGCTACCTGTCGCGGAGCGACAGGGCTACCTTGCGGTCAATCGCAAGGGGGCGCTGAGCATTCTCGGGGGCTGGGAAGGATCGGGCATGAATTGGGTTCCCGTCGATCAACGGTTGAAGACTGTTCGGTCGTCCGCCAGAACATCTCACGCAGACGGCGTCGCTAAGGTAGCCCTGTCGCTCCGCGACAGGAAGCGCGAGCGCGGGGAGGGCGTTTGAGTTTTGTTGACGGTGATTCGCGAATGGTGCTGCTGGTGCATCGCGCTACCTGTCGCGGAGCGACAGGGCTATCTTGAAGACGGCTACCTTACAGCGGCTTGCTGACGTGGACGAACGTACCGGCGGAAAGGTTGGCTCGATGGGGGTTGTCCGCGATGTAGCGTCGGAGATAGTCGAACGCCTCGGGCGAGCGAACGAGGTGATCGAACCCGTCCTGCTGCCAGAAGGGACCGGATCGGCCGATCGCCTTGTTGATTTGAGTCGCCGTGAAATGTTTCCACGAAGTGCATTGCTTGAGCATCGCCGCTTCATCCGCGAACGCAACGAGCACATGCACGTGATTCGGCATGACCACGTAATCGGTCAGTTCGTAGCGGTCTCCGTCGAAGTGATCGAGGCTGTCTGAAACGAACTTCGCCAGTTCGGGGCGACGCAGGGCACAGCTTCCGTGACACGCATCCAGATCGTCGTTCCAGCGGTTCATCACCGTATCGCGGAAGTCTTGCTGCTGAGAAAGGTCCAATCGCTCGACCTCACTGCGCCAGTTGCCGGAATAGGGATCGATCCCGTGTTGGCGGAGCCAGTCCCAGCGTTCTTTCAGCCAGCGATTGAGGACCGGCTGTGGAATCGAGTCCCACATGCGAAACGTGACAAAAGAAACCGTTCCCGCCTGTGACCAATGCGGCAATCGGCGCTCGCAGACGGCGTATTCCTGCTTCGGGTCGAAGCACTGAATGTCACGACTGCGGCCTGAGGTCATTCTGGAATCTCGGCACTCAAGAAGTAGGAGCAAACGGTTTCAAGGTAGACCTGTTTTAAGGTAGCCCTGTCGCTCCGCGACAGGACGCGCGAGTGCAGGATGGTTGTCTGAGTTTTGTTGAGGTTGATTCGCGGATGGCGATCCTGGGTGCATCGCGCTACCTGTCGCGGAGCGACAGGGCTACCTTGAAGTCAGTCGATCAGGTCGAGGAGGTACTGGCCGTAGCCGCTGTTTTTCAGCGGTTCGGCGAGGTGGCGCAGTTGCTCGGCGGTGATGTAGCCCATGCGCCAGGCGATCTCTTCGAGGCAGGCGACCTTCAGTCCTTGGCGGGCTTCGAGGACGCTGACGAACGTCGCCGCTTCGAGCAGTGAGTCGTGCGTTCCCGTGTCGAGCCACGCCGTGCCGCGACCGAGGACTTCGACGCTGAGGAGTCCGCGACGCAGGTACTCGCGATTGACATCCGTGATTTCAAGTTCGCCACGTGGGGAGGGCTTGAGATTGCGAGCGATCTCCGCAGCCTGACCGTCATAGAAGTAGAGGCCCGTGACTGCGAAGTTCGAGCGAGGTTGCTTTGGCTTCTCTTCGATGTCGGTCGGTCGGCCGCTGGCATCGAGCACGACGACGCCGTATCGCTCGGGATCGCGCACGTGATAGGCGAAGACTGTGGCACCGGAATCATTCGCCGAGATGGCTTGCATCGC
>JAYVOX010000158.1:0-8813 GCA_043757695.1 Schlesneria sp. | reverse complement strand
TCCCAATCCCAAAGTTTTTGAAGTGAATTTGTGAACATTTTCGGAAAGGTGTGCCTCCCGCACTTCTGCACGAAATCCGTCGCCAGACGGAAGACTCGCGAGGTTCGATCCATCGCGATCCGAGTTTCCGAAGTGACTCGTGATCGTTGCTCTTACTGCCCAATGCCGGTGATTTACTTCGCACGGAAAACGTCCGAATGACTGGCCAGTCTGAGGGCATTTGAGGCCGCAAGGCTCAGCGTATCGTTAGCAGCGACCATGCCGGGCGAGTGGCCTTAACAGACTGTCAACGCGCGCCATTCACGCACTCTCGAGCGAGAGAGGCTTGAATAGATAACGGTTTGCGACACACGACGCCTTACTGACCAAATGCCCTGAGACGGAGTCGATTGTCAGAGTGATTCGGGGACTCATCGAGTTGTCAAGCAGACACGGCGCAACGGTGGACGGGTGTTGCGCAAGTCACGTGGAGCAACGGCATCACGTGGAGGTGCGCTGTTGACGAACGGCACAATGGCGCGACGACCGTTCCACACAAATGGGACGATCCGATCCCCAGAAGTCGGAGACCGTTCGGTTTGTTGTGGCGGTTGTTTGACTTGCACGAATTCTTCTCGCAGAGGCGTGCTGGTCTAGTGAGTTCGTGCAGAGTGGTTGTCGCCGTGAGGCAATGAGTGCCCGCAACCGGATTGATCCTGATCGTGCGACACTCGGAATTCCTGTTCACTCGCCAGCGGCGTTCGCCTTCGGATGGCGGTGGATCGAAGTCGGTCACGACACGTGGAACTCGTTCAATCATCCGGGTTGGGAATGCAACTCAAAGAATGACGCGACGCGAATGTTGTGGCATCCGCGTCGCGCGTGAGATCAGTTCGCCCTGGTCGTCGTCTGCTGTCAGCTTCCCTTGATGAGCTTCAGCGGGCGGCTGCTGGCGATTTGGCGGAAGACTTCTTGCAGTTGTGCTCGCACTGTGGCGATGCTCGCTCCGCCCGGCACGTTGAAGTGGACGCCGCCGGTAATGTCGGCCACTTGCTGCATGATCGACGTGTCAGCACCAACACACAGACTGATCGTCAGGATTTTGATCCGGTTCGCTTTGGCGGCATTGGCTTCGTCGATGACGCACTGCGAAGCATTGATCGGTTCGTTTGGTAGACCGTCTGTCATTAGCACCATCATGCGGAAAGCGCGCGGCCGAGCGCGGCCGACGATTTCGTCGCGAGCGATCTTCATTCCGGCCGAGATGTTCGTACACGACTTATAGTGTCCCGCCTGACGGTGGCGTGTCGTGGTCTTGACCTGATCGATGTTCTTGCTGAGTGCATGTTCCAGAATGGCTCCGTCTGAGTTCGTGTGAGTGTAAATTGACAGACCTACCTGATCTTCGGCTTCAATCGTCGTGAGGTAGTTGATGAACTCATCGACACCATCCTTCAATACGCCGATCGGCTGCTCGCTGGTCTTCCACAGATCAACCGTTTGGGCGGCCTCTTGTTGATAAATCTGCAAGTACTCGATCCAAGTCATGTAGCCAAACATGTCGCGATAACCGGCTCCCACGATGCTGCCATTGGAGGACTGCACCGCTGAGATATATTCCGACCAACTTCCCCCGGAATACGGATAGGCAATGTTCAGCCCCAACGCCGTTTTGATGATGGCTGCTGTGAACGCAAACTGCTCACCATAGTTGCCCGTCGATATGCTCGCATTCGTCCCGGAAACCACCCAACAATTGATGATATCCTTGCCAACATATGACCCCGTTCCCGCATAGGTGCCGGTCAAGGAGCCTCCGCTCACGGTAGTGATTTGCGAACTGCCGTTCGAATACTGTAGCCGCACCTTCGTCATCGATTTCGTCGAAGTGACGGCGACCGAGGTTCGTTTAACAGTCACGTCGATATGCGGAATCGTTCCCGATGCCGGAACACCACCGAGAGTTGCATATCGCGAGGTAAAGACGAGATTGCCATAGACGGGCGAACCGAGTTCCTGCCACATCGTCTGCATGTTGTTTTCGATATACGGTCGCCCCAGTGTCCCGATGCGACCGAAGCAACTGTCGTCGTTCATCGACCCCGAGAAATCGAGAACCACCATGATGTCGCGCGGTGGGAATGAGGCGACCGCTTCGGCACCGATCGTCGTCTTGGTGTGCCCCATGATCGGAGCAAACAACAGTGGCAGGCGATCATCGGCCGAGCCACCCGAGGCCGCGTCGCGATCGGCTCGCACCTTGATGATGTTGTACGGCGTCTGAGACTCGCCCCAGTTGTGGGCGAAGGATTGCGACGAGGTATTCCAGCTCATCTTGCCGAACGTCACGTCGGACGTTTAGTTGCTCACCGCCGATTGATCGCCGTTGCGATGTTGAGCGGCGACGGCACGAATTGCCGTGAGCGCATTGGCCCGGACAGTGGCCGGGTCGGCCGTGCCGCTCAACTCCATCGCCCCCGCCAAGGCGCTGGCATCGGCTGCGGCCTGAAGCTGCGTCTTCGTCAACGCCATGTAACTCAGGTCCACCGCAAACGCGACGAACATCAACATGATCGACATCATGACCGCGGCCAACACAATGATGGCCCCGCGACGGTTCTGATCAATCCACTTCGCTCGGCGCACATTGATCATGGTGAATCTTCGTTAGTCCCAATGGTTCTTCGTTTGGAACCCGCCGACTGGAGTGCCCCATCGCGCAAACGTGCGAAAGACTCCAATCCTGAATGGAACCTAGTGCTGTGTCACAGCTTGATTTTGGGGTAGCCACGCTCGCCAGAGCGTGGGGTAAGTTCATCAAATTGCCCACGTTCTGACGAACGTGGCTACGACAACAACCCCAATTCTCAGGTGTGACGAAGCACTAGATTGGAAATTTACGTTGGCAAGTCGTTTTCTCGGCAACAGGCCAATCTTTCGGACAAACTTGTCGCGATGTTGCCGTTCGGCATCACGTGGAATTTGACAGACGCTCGTTTGTCGTTTCGCCACGGCCCACGGGAGCTTGCTTTAGTAACCCGCAGCGTCAGCGAGGGAATGCGGAATTGCGTAAACCAGCGAAATCCCGCGCTGACGCCGCGATTTACATTTGAAAACAAGTACCACCCTCTCACCTCTTCTCCACCTCCAGCAGCGTGCGCAGATGGCACGCGACCGATTCAGCCAAGCGGTCCACGTGGTAGCCCCCTTCGAGGCAACTCACGACTCGTCCAGCGCAGTGCGTCTGCGCCACTTGATAGACCAGCTTCGTCAGCGTCGCGAAGTCTTCTGTCTGTAAGCCGAGTGAACCGATCGGGTCTTCGGCGTGAGCATCGAATCCCGCGCTGATCAATACCAACTGCGGTTTGCATTTCGCCGCCGCATCGGCCAGCAGCGACTCGAACTGCGCGAGGTAATCTTTCCTCGACGTACCGAACGCGACCGGCAAATTGAACTTTGTCGCGAGGCCCTGGCCCGTGCCGGTCTCATCTTTTTTGCCGGTCCCTGGATAGAACGGGAAGCGGTGCGCGGAGAGGAACCACACGTCGTCGCGTTCGTAAAAGATGTCCTGCGTGCCGTTGCCGTGATGCACGTCCCAGTCGATCACGAGGACTCGTTCGAGTTTGTGTTGTTTCACGGCGTGATCGGCGGCCAGCGCGATGTTGTTAAACAGACAGAAGCCCATCGCATCGTGAGCCAGCGCATGATGTCCGGGAGGTCTCACGAGACACAGCGCCGTCTTCTCCGGCCCCTTCATCACCGCATCGACCGCCGCGAGACTCGTCCCCGCAGCCCGGCAAGCGACCTCGTAAGACTGCGGTGAGAGAAACGTATCGGACTCAATCCAGCCGCCGCCGGCGTCGGCGAAATCGGCGACGCGACCGACGTACATCACGCCGTGAATCTGAGCCAACTCTTCGACGGTGGCCACCCGCGTCGCCGCCACTTGGCACCGCGCGGTCAAGCCGCTGCGAGCCAACTCCGCCGAGATCGCCTTCAATCGCTCCGGCTGCTCGCGATGCGTCCCTGTCTGATGATCGAGAAACCGATCGTCGGTGTAGAGCAGCGTCATGAATACGTCCTGCAATATGTCTGATCGCGAATCTTGCTCTTCATCCGTGCGATCACTCGATCTGAAAAAAATCAATCGCACGGATGGCAGAGCCGGGGCACGGATGAAAGCCAATGCCGCCTGTGGTTGATGCGCTGGTCCAGGGTTCGGGGCATATGCTCGACAGTTCGACGCAGGTCTCCCGACCCCACCAAAACGCCCGACAACAGGTCTTCGCTTCGACCTCGCGCCGCGTACATCCTCTTCAGTGCGAGCCACCATGAACCGCCGCCGCCACATCTCGCAGATTCCCCTGCTCATCGAAGGCCATCTCCAGCGGTTCTGTCAGTGCGATCAAGTCATCCCGCCCCGCGAGTTCCGCCAAGTACGCTTCACTGACAAGGCACTCGGCCAGTTGCAAGGTGTTCGCAATTTGAATGACACGCGACTGCGGCGGTTCGACGAGTCCCACCGTTTGCAGTGCGGCGGTGACGACTTCGCGATCGGTCTCGAACGCAATCGGCGTCATCGCGGCGGTCGGGTGCAGCCCGGTGATGCAGTTGATCGCGGTGATTTTGCGGTCGATGGCCTCGACGGTCCGCTGGTTCGTGAACTCGGCCATGCCGATGCCGGTCGCGTTGCCGTGAGTCTCTTCGGTCAGGCCGCGCACAAAAATCCGTCGGCAGCGCGCGACATCTTTGTCCGTCGCCGCGTGATCGTTGTACTTGCGGCCGATGACGTTCGTGTCCATTCCCGTGCCGCTCATGTTCTTGCCGATGCGGTCGATGATGAGCAGATCGGCGGAGGCAAACGGCAAACGCGGGAGCCACTGCACGGCCAACTTGAGCAACGCCTTCTCGCGCTCGAAGAACCGCGCGGGAGAGACTGCTTCGATCAGAGCGGTCTCGTCGTAGGCGTTCTCGACGATCGCGAGACCACCCGCGACGCGACACTTCTGAATTACGGAAGTTCCCACCGTCGTGATGATTTCCATGAAGCTGTAGTCGGCGATCGCACGGTGATAAATCTTGGCTCCCGCGTGCTTGCCCAGCCCGATCAGCATCATTTTGTGCAGACCCGATTCGATGTCGCCAACGAAGCCCGTGTGCGGTTTGATGCGACCCGCAATCAACACGTGATCGGCAAGCGAGGCGTGCTTGTCGAAATGAACCGGAATCCCCTGCGGCGTGTGATCGACGATGACCGTCTCCATCGACGATCGGACCTCGCAACCCATCGCTTCCGGCGTGATGCCATACCCCGCGAGGATGCCCAACTGACCTTCGGCCATTCCGCCACCGTGGCTTCCCATCGCGGGAACGATGAACGGAACCGCCCCGAGACTCTGCACGTGATCGACGATGGCGCGCGTGATCTTTGCGATGTTCGCGATCCCGCGACTCCCCGCCGTGATCGCGACCGACTGTCCGGCGCGAATCGTCTCTCCCAGCTTCAACGTCGCCAACTGAGCATGAACTTCGGCGGAGACATCGGCCACGCGATGAGCATCAAACTTTTGACGAACACGAATCATGCGAGGGAAAGACATCGTTTGCCGATCAATGAAAGCGTAAAAGGGAACTGCCAAGACCACGCGAAGTTTATACCTCGCGCGGCCAAAACTGAGGGATTGTCGTGTTACTGTAGTCCCGTCGCTCCGCCGACGGGATGTCTTGTCGGCGGAGCGACAAGACTACAGGAGTTGACGTGATGGCCCGCGCGGGTTGTCACCTCAGTTTCCACCGCGCGAGGTTTATATCCGAGTCAAACCGTAGTCCACCACGCGAACCCACCGAGTGCATCCGCTGTCGGAGAATTCATCGAAACCCGTTCGGCGCGGGTCTCCCGACCCCGCCGAAACGCCCGACCGCAGGTCTCCTCTTCGCCTTTCATGCCTGTGTTGCAACTCCCCTTTCACCCACGTGCCCACCATGTTTCCATCAGATTCAGATACCGTCGAAGTCTCTCCCCGGATCCGCATCTCATGCGGGGAATTCGATTGGGGCGTGGCCCGCAGTTCGGGACCGGGCGGGCAGAACGTGAACAAGGTCAACTCGAAAGTCACGTTGCGTTGGCCGCTGTTCGAGTCCGCAGGCTTACCCCCCGACGTGCGCGAGCGGTTCGTCGCCGCCTACCGCCGCCGCCTCACGACCGAAGGCGACTTCGTGATGAGCAGCGAGCGCTATCGCGACCAGCCGAAAAACGTGGCCGACTGTTTGGAGAAGCTTCGCGAACTGTTGTTGTCCGTCGCCACGGCTCCCAAACCCCGCAAGAAATCCAAGCCGACGAAGTCGTCCAAACGCCGCCGCGTCGCCGACAAACGACTCAACAGCGCGACCAAGCAAAGCCGCCAAACGCCGCGTGCCGAAGAGTGACACGTCGATGAACATCGAGAGCCGTACGCGCTACGCCGCGCGGCTCTTGCGACGGTAGTACTTCGTCACGGCGGTCCCGGGATTGCCGGTCACTTTGCCATCGACCGCCTCGACCACATACGAATTCGACAGCACGCGAAAGAAGATCAGCAGCAGGAACGCGCCGCCGGTTCCTGCTCCAAATCCAATCGGGCTGATCGGCGTGATCTTGAAGCTGGTGTCGAACAACAGCACGACACCGCAGCCGATCAAGCTGCCCGCGATCCCCATCATCATTGTGCCGATCGCTCCACCGGGATCGCGCCCCGGCATGATGGCCTTCGCCGTCAGACCGACCAGCGTGCCGAAGCCAACCCACATCAAGAGTTCATGCGCGGCGTGTTCGAGGACTTGAGCCAGTTGCGGATCGGCCATGATGGGTCTCGCGAGTTGAGTCCGGTGGTTTTGAACGGCGACATTCGCCGATGTCCGTCCGGCTGGCAGTCGCCAGTGCGGTACGGCATCTCGAATCGGACACTCACGACCGCCACGGCGAGAAAAGTCGGCACGCTGCGCAGCATCGACGCCACTTCACCCAGTTTGCCAAAGTCCGATCAGCGGCCGGGCAGCGGATGATGAATTCGCGGTCGAGGGGTTGTTATCTCGAACCTTCTGACTCGCCAAGCTGGAGCTTGAGGGCGTGCGTTCCCAAGCCGGAGCTTGGGAACGAGGGGAGTCGCGAGACTTCAGCCCGAATTCTCACGAGTTCGGCTACCTCCGCCACTGATTGATGCCCCGTTTCTTAGCCCTCACGCGACCAAGAGTGGCACATTACCGAGCGGAGTGTCCGCGACCACTCCCGAGCGACGGCACGTTCGATGAGCATGAATCTCGGCGCGAACTACCCAGCTTCGGAAGGGGTTCGTAGAATCCCCGCCCCGCTGATGAGGCGGCGTGTTGTTGTTCGGTGATTTCCTGTGTGCATGGACGCGATCTTGGCGA
The DNA here is from genome assembly GCA_043757695.1 of Schlesneria sp. Classification (GTDB taxonomy): domain Bacteria; phylum Planctomycetota; class Planctomycetia; order Planctomycetales; family Planctomycetaceae; genus Schlesneria. The sequence continues at coordinate 1,427 of JAYVOX010000158.1, read as the reverse complement.
AGAAAGCTCAAAAGTCTGTTGAGGTTGGTCCCGTTGATGACGGGGCGGCCGAATCTTCGCTCGATCAGCCCGCTCCCAAAAAGTCCGCGCCGAAGAAGCCTGCCGTCATACAGCCTGTCGCCGCTGAGACGAGTGACTCGGACCAGCCCAGTGAGGTAGCCATTTCTCAAAGCGGCGAACCTCAAAGCTCCAAACCGAAGGCTCCACGTAAACGAGTCGCCAGCCGTGAGACAACTTCACCGCAGGGCGCCGAGGCCGCGCCCGTCGTGGTCTCTTCGAAGAAAGCTCCCTTCGTAGCCACGGTGTCGATCCACGATCCGGCCACAGAGGCTGCCATCGAAGTAGAGACTCAACGGCTGGGTCGATTCGTGTGGGGGCATCTGGGACGGCGCAAGCCCTCAATTTTCGAGCGACGTTGGTGGGACGACCGCATCATGGCGGCGGCGATGGCGGATGAGTCGCTCAAGGTGCAGATGTTTCGGTTCGTCGATGTGCTGCCACGATTGAAGACGCATCGCGACGTGACGCGGCACTTGCAGGAATACTTTCACGAGGTGAAAGAGCACCTGCCGTTTGCCGTCGAGATGGTGCGGTTCGGCGTCGAGCATCTCTCGCCCGAGTCGGTTCTCTCGCGCGCACTCGCGTACAACGCGCGGGCGAATGCGGCACGGATGGCGCGACGGTTCATCGCGGGATCGAGTGTCAGCGAAGTCCTCACCGCAGTCACGGCTCTGCGCAAGCAAGGCTTGGCGTTCACACTCGATCTGCTCGGCGAAGCGGTCATCAGTGAACCCGAAGCGGAAGCCTATCAACAGTCGTATCTCGAACTGATCGACGGACTGGCTCCGGTGGTCAATGCGTGGCCCGAGTCCTCACTGGCGGACTGCGATCATCAGGGTTCGGTTCCGCGCGTGAACGTGTCGATCAAGCTGTCGGCCCTCGTCAGTCATTTCCGACCGGCCGACCCCGTCGGGACGACGGCGGCGGTTCAAGAACGACTTCGTCCGCTCTTCCGCAAGGCGCGCGAGAACCATGCGTTTCTGCACGTCGATATGGAGCAGTACTCGTACAAGGCCCTGACGCTCGACATCTTCAAGCAGACCTTGTTGGAAGAGGAGTTCCGCGATTGGGCCGATGTCGGGGTGGTCGTACAGGCGTACCTGCCCGATTCCGAACGTGATCTGGCCGGGCTGCTCGAATGGTCGCATCAGCGCGGGACGCCCGTTTGGATCCGGCTCGTGAAGGGTGCCTATTGGGATTACGAGACGGTGGTCTCGGCGAGTCGCAACTGGCCGACGCCCGTCTTCCAACAGAAGTGGCAGTCGGATGACAGCTATGAACGGCTGACCAAGACGCTGCTGGAGAACCACACGTTGCTGCGTCCCGCGTTTGGGAGCCACAACCTGCGCAGCCTGTCTCACGCGCTG
>JAYVOX010000157.1:0-2399 GCA_043757695.1 Schlesneria sp. | reverse complement strand
AAGCGGGGCACGCGCCCGGTGAGATCGTTTCGGCTTTGATGCACTTGCTGGCAGGTGAAAGCAGTCGGCCAGCGGAACGCATCATGGAAGACGATCCGCGGCAGCAACGTCGTCCGCTGGCACAGCGCTCGTTCGATGATCGACCGCCGCGCGGACCGCGCGAAGGGGGCCGTGATTTCGATGACCGGCCTCGTTCTGGACCACCGCGCAATGATGGACCCCGTCGTCCCGGTCCGGCCAGCGGTGCGGCTCCGCGCATTGATGAATCGGGCGTCTGGCTGAAGTTCAACGTCGGCGAGAATTCGGGCATCGCTCCGGGTGACTTTGTCGGCTGCATCGCGAACGAAGCGGGTGTCCCGCGAACCGTGATCGGCGCGATTCAAATTCTTGCGACGGTCAGCTACGTCCAAGTCGCTGCCGAACACGCGGAAGAGATTCTGGCAGCAGTGCAAGGCGTTCGGCTACGCGGTCGCCGAGTGCAAGCGATGCCCGGTCTGCCTCCTCGCCGCAACTTTCAGTCGAACCGCGAAGACGGACCACCACGCAGACCACAACCTGAGTGAGCCTCGTGGCGGCTTGTGCAATGTGAGTGTTTGACTGGCCGTCATTGGGTATTGGGTTGTCGCGTCTGTCTCACGCCGCGCGACTCGCATTGCCTGTTTTGACGGGTCGGGTCTATAACCCGCGCGATCGGCTGGCTGGCGTTGAGTTTGGAACCGACGCGGTCGGCTTGGCAGCCAGTTGAAAAAGGGAGGGCGAGGCTCCTGCCGAGCCGTTCTTAATCGGTATCTCGCTGGTTTCTCGCGGCTCGGCGGGAGCCTCGCCCTCCCGATCAACCTTTTTCAACAGGCTGTTAGCCTGAGGTTGCGTCGTTGCCTCTCGTGGTCCTTCGTACTCGTTCGTCGGCAGATTCATGGATGTCCTGCCCCGCATCACTCGACAGCTTGTCGAGCTGTTTCGTGAGATGTCGCTTGCTCAGCGCGCGACGTTTGTCGCGGTGCCGTTGCTGGTGTTTGGTGGCTTGGCGTGGTTGCTCGTCGCGAATCAGCCTGACGGTTTTCAGGTGGTCTCGTTTGGGAAGGCGTTCGCGACGGAGGAACTGACCGCCGCCGAACGTGCGCTCAACCAAGCCGGTCTGACGAACTATCGCCGCGAAGGCCGCAAGCTGCTGGCCCCCGCGAACCAGCTCGATCGTTACAACGCCGCGCTCGTCGAGTTTGATGCGGTTCCGGCAGACCTTGGTTCGCAGATGCTCAAGCAGTTTGAATCGCTCGGTCCATTCACGACCGATCGGCAGCGGCAGGAGATGAAAGAGGCTCTGCTGCTGCAAGAACTGCGGCGAATGATTGAAGCGGTGCCGGACATCGAACATGCGCGCGTCGCGGTGGCCAACTCAGGGCGACGCGCTGCATTCGGACAGAAGCCGCGCGTGACGGCCAACATCACGGTGAAGCCGCGTGCGGGTCGGGAGCTTTCTGCGCGACTGGTCGCCTCACTCCGACAGGCCGTGGCCAGCATGGTCCCCGATCTCAGCCCGATCGATGTCACCGTGTTCGATGTGGCCCGTGGACAAGCTCATGCTGGTGAAGCTTCCGGCGACGTGAGCGATGGCCACCTCATCCAGCGTGTGCGCGAGTTCACGCGTCAATACGAGCAGCAGATTCAAAAGGCACTCGCGTTTATTCCACAGGCAGTCGTGGTGGTTCACGTCGATGTGGACAACCTCAAGTCCTCGGTCACGCGGAACGAACGGACTCGCGTGCGCGGCGACTCGACACCGGTGGCCAATCGCCCGGCGTCACTCCTGCCGTCGCTCTTCGACAACGAGCCGACGCCGCAAGTGACTGGCTTTCGCGGAGCATCGACCGCGTACTTCGAGACAGTAGAGTCCGAGTTGCGCGAGTCCCAATCTGAACCGCGTGAATCAACTCCCTTTGACTCAACTCCCCCCACAGCCTTTCGCGGCGCGAGTGAGATCGTTCCCGCCGGTCACTCGGACGTGCAACGCGAGGTGAGTGAGAAACAGCTCCTCGCCGCGATGCCGCGTGCAGTGCAGGTCAGCGTCTCGATCCCGCGCGACTACTATCGCGACGTGGCCGCGCGACGCCGATCACAAGGCGAACAGAACGAAGCTCGACTCGACCTCGACACCATCGAAGAAGACGTGATCGCCAAGGTCGAACGAACGGTGGCTCGCTTGATCCCGGTCGGTTCTCCGCACGAAGCGATCTCCGTTACGTCGGTCGATCGCCTGACAAGTGATGCCACCGAACCGACGCTCACGGTGAATGAACAACTGTTCGTGTTGGCACAGCGTCACGGCGGCTCGTGCCTGTTGAGTCTCTTCGCGGTCTGGTCGCTGTGGATGCTGACCCGACTCACGCGACAGCCCGCTCATT
>JAYVOX010000156.1:0-8822 GCA_043757695.1 Schlesneria sp. | reverse complement strand
TTGTTTTTTGAGTTGGTGAAGCCACGCCTTCTTGCGTGTTGCAGACATACGACGGCCTTTCGGATGAGCGGACAAAGAGACTCGCCCCGCTAACGAGTACCAGCGGGACGAGCGTGTTGGCTGGGTCATGCCGTGGCCGGTTCGGCAGGCTTCGCCGATTCAGTCTCATCCGTCTCGATTCCCAATCCGCGCCGCATCATCGCTTGCCCTTTGATGAGTACTCGCAACTGCCGCCGGTCGCGGTCGCGAAATCGGTTTCTGCGGAACGCGGCCGTATTTGCAACAGGTCGTCCCACGGGATCAAACCGGCCCGTTTGATGATCTTCTCTTTTCTCGCTGGAGACCTGCGGTCGCAACCTCGGCGGGGTCGGGAGACCCGCGCCGAACGGCAATCAGAAGTCGCGCAGGATCGGGACCACGGCGGTTTGCAACTCGCCCGCCGTGACATGAACCTGGCTCTGTCGATCCACGAAGACATCGACTTCGCTGCGCACGCCGAACTCGGGGAGATAGATGCCCGGCTCGACCGAGAAGCAGCAGCCGGGCAGGACGAGTCGCGTTTCGTGCGTTTCGAGGTTGTCCATGTTGGCGCCGTTGCCGTGAACTTCCTGACCGATGCTGTGGCCGGTGCGATGGACGAAGCATTCGCCATAGCCTGCCTGCTCGATCACCGCGCGACAGGCTTCATCGACCTCCCAGCCTTGCAGCGGTCGGCCACTCGCGAAGCGATCTCGAACAAGCTTGATCGCGGCATCGCGTGCGGCGGCCACAATGAGGAAGATTTTCGTGTACCGCTCTGGCACCGTGTCGCCGACGAAGCCGGTGCGAGTCAGATCGCTGTAGACGGACCTCGGTTTGTCGAGCTTGGCCCACAGGTCCACGAGCACGAAATCGCCGGCGCGGATCGGCGCGGTGCCGGTCTCGTAGTGAGGGTCTCCGCTGTTCGCGTTCACTCCGACGATGGGCGGGTGGTACGTCGTCAGGCCGTGCTTGGCGAAGTGAGCCATGATGACATCGCTCACCGCCATCTCGGTCGTCTCACCGCAGGAGCGGACTTCGTCGGCGATGAACTTCCACGCGGCCGAGTACGCCGAGTCGGTGTGGACTCCCGCCGCCTGGTGCATCGCCCGCTGCTCGTCGTCCCACACGGCTTCGAACAGTTGGATCAGGTCTCCCGAACAGACGACCTTCGCGCCGCACGCCGTCACCAGTTCGACGGTCCCCGCGTCCACACGCGACAGCGTCGGGATGCCGTTGCGCGGCGAGTACTCCATCGCCAGAGTTGCCACGGATGTCGAGCAGCCCGGCTGCTCCGAAGCAGCCGGGCTGCTTGAACGCGCCGCGTTTACCAACTGCGCGACGCCCGCCTCATACGCCTGCCACTTGAGATAGACCGTCTTCTCACCGGGGAGATGATCGAGCGCCCCGGACTCGATGCGATGCACGAGCTTCCTCGGCAAGCCGCTGGCCGGAACAAAATACATCCACCGGCGAGACCCCATTGTCCCGTCGGCAAATTGCAGAATCCGCCGCGCCAGAATGTTGCTCCCCCGAAAATCGGCCAGCAACCACCCATCCAACCCCTGCGCCCGAATCGCCGCCTGTATCGCCGTCAGATCAAACATGAATGTTGTTCCTTGTCATCACGGTTCGAGTCATACCCAAAAGACGTTTAGCCGCAACGCCAACGGCGTGCCTGCGATCAACGGTTCGCCCGCGTCCGCTCCCACGCCGTTGGCGTTGGGGCTAAACGTGGAAGCATCTCATTCATGGCCGGCGTGTGGCAGGAACGCACCTTGCTTCGAGGAAGCCCCTGACCAAAGGGCATCAACATGCGGAGGCTTCCGCAAAGCCGGAGCGCCCCACCACCCCGCCGAATTGATCGGTGTGATGATGTTGACTCAAATGGCGAGCAGCAACTGTAATTCGACCGACATCGGGTAAGCCAAGACTTGCCGCTCGCCTTGTCGCTTGCGCAAATCTCATGCAGCGACTTCGGCCAAATTGTTGGTGAACTCTTTGAGTTGTGTCTAAACGACAGGTGTCCCCCTCAGGCGAACTCACGCCCCTCGAAGTCGGGCGGGAGCGGGAATCAGAGGCCGTGGCCACCAAGGAACGACTGTACCCGCGAAGGCTGAACTGACTGCGAGTCGCTTCAACTCTGCGAGTCTCACCGATACCGTGCGACCACTGTCAACCGTCCCGCCGCTTCGCCGTCTTTTGGGAGATTCTCGATGCTGTCCCCATTCGTGGTTCGCTCGTTCGGTCTCGTTGTGATCGTGCTGTTGGGCGGCTGGTTCGCGCCGTCGCTCGTCATCGCACAAGACACGGCCGCAACACCAGGACTGGCCGAGCAGATGCCACGCATTCCCGGCAAGACGCCGGAAGAGGAACTCAAGACCTTCAAGCTGCAACACGGGTTCACACTCGAACTCGTCGCGGCCGAGCCAGACGTGGTCGATCCGATCGACGCGGCCTTCGATGAGCGGGGCCGCATGTACGTCGTCGAGATGTCCGACTATCCGTTTCTTCCCGAGCAGCGCGCTCAGGAGTACAAGGACCAACGCCCCGAAACGTGGTCGAGCATCCGACTGCTCACCGACAAGGACGGCGATGGCCGGATGGATCACAGCGTCGTGTTTGCCGACAAGCTGCGATGGGCGCAGTCGGTCTGTTGCTCGAAGGGAGGCGTGTATGTCCTCGCATCAGGCAGTCTGTTCTTCATGAAGGACACCGACGGAGATGACGTGGCCGATGTCAAGGACATCCTCTGCACCGGCTTCAGTCACGCCAACGTGCAGGCGCTGGCGAACGGTCTCGAATGGGGACGAGACAACGCGATCTACTTCTCGTCGGGATTGGCCGGCGGTGAGCTGACCGTCCCCGCGCGCGACGGCAAGCCAGAACGAAAGTTCACCCCCGGCCGGCGCGATCTGCGGCTCGATCCCGCCACGAACGAACTGACGATGGTTTCGGGAGGCCAGCAGTTCGGACACACGATCGACGACTGGGGCAACCGGTTCATCTGCTCGAACAGCAATCACATCGTTCACGTGGTGTGGCCACTCGAATACCTCGAACGCAACCCACTGCTGACTCCTCCCAGCCTGACGCGATCCATTGCGAAAGAGGGGGCAGCCGCCGTCGTCTATCGTACGAGCGGCCCGGAACCGTGGCGACTCGTCCGCACCGCCCGTCGCGCGGCCGACCCCGAGATGCGGAAGCGGCTACCCGAATCGGAACTCGTCCCGATCGGCTTCTTCACGTCCGCGACGGGCATCACGGTCTATCGCGGCGGTGTGTACCCGCCCGAATTCCATGGCAACGTCTTCATCGGCGATGTCGGAGCGAACCTTGTCCACCGCAAGAAACTGACTCCCGACGGCATCAGCTTCATCGCCGAGCGAACCGAGCAAGACTGCGAGTTTCTCACCTCGACCGACAACTGGTTCCGCCCGACCAATTTCGTGAACGCCCCCGACGGGACGCTTTACATGCTCGACATGTACCGCGAAACGATCGAACACCCCGCCTCAATCCCCGAGGACATCAAAGCCCTCTGCGACCTGGAAAGCGGCCACGACAAAGGCCGCATCTGGCGGCTGGTCCCTCCCGGCATGAAGCGCGTCGCGCGGCTCGACCTCAGTAAGTCAACGCGGAATGAACTCGTTGAGCAACTTGGTTCGACAAGTGGTTGGGCACGTGACACGTCTCAGCGGTTGCTCGTGGAACGACAGGACACAACTGTCGTGGAGTCCTTGCACAAACTCACGCGGCCCAGTGAGGAGGGGAAGCCCGCAACTCTCTCACTGGCAAGGCTCCACGCAGCGTGGACTCTTCACGGAATGAAGGCGATCAATCCGACGGACGTGACAGGGGTACTTCAAGATTCTGATCTGCGCGTGGCTGAACATGGAATGCGTCTTGCGGAAGAAGTCGCAGCAGGCAGTCTCAATCTTCTTGAATTCCTCTCGGGGGTTTACTGGGTTGATGACACGAGGCTGCGTTGGCGATCGGGTTTCATGGCCGGTGAACTTCCGGCTGATCACACCGTACTTGGATTACGACTACTAGCACCTGTGGCAGCAACCAACATTGACATCCGCACGGCATGGCTCTCATCCGTCTATCCACACATGGGACGGCTCTCGTCCGAGATGCTTGCCGGGGAGACAACGCCTCTCGTTCCGCTACTCGTCGATCTCGCGCGACTTATCGGCTCATCGACCAAGAGTGAGGATGTCGTCGCGTTGTTGAAGGCCGTCACCAACGAGAAGGTTCCGGCGACGACTCGTTCGCCAGTGTTGGTCGCTCTAGGGGAAGGGCTGCGACGGCGAGGGACTTCGATTGGAAAGGTACTGGCTGACGCGAAGGCCGACGCGGCGATTGGCGATTCGTTGAACAAGGTCTATCAACAGGCGAGTGGTCTCGTCGGCGATGCGGCCTCGAATGAGGCAGCGCGGTTGGCGGCGATCAATCTGCTCGCGCTGGCCGATGCGCAACTGGCCGAGACCGCTCTGCCCGCCGTCTTCACTCCGCAGACTTCGCCCGCGTTGCAGCAGGCGGCGGTGAAGGCTCTCGCGGCGCAGGGATCGGCGAAGTCGATCGAGTTGACGCTCGCTCCGTGGAAGACATTTGGGCCCGCCACGCGGCGCGAGGTTGTCGATCAGTTGGTCTCGTCCGCAAGTGGAGCGGTCGCGCTGGTGAAGGCGGTCGAAACGGGGTCGATCAAGATCGGTGAGATCGAACGAGACAAGCGGCAACTGCTCCTCAATCATCCCAACGGAAACGTAAAAGAAGCCTCGCGAAAAGTGCTCGCCGAACCGCCGAGCAACCGCAAGCAGGTCGTTGCCGACTATCAGGCGACGCTCGACCTGACGGGCGACGCCGCGCGAGGCCAGATGCTGTACGGCAAGACGTGCGTCCAATGCCATCGCGCGGGAACGGCCGGTCATCAGGTTGGCCCGGACCTCGCGAGCGTCCAGAACAAGTCGCCGTCTGATTTACTCGTGGCGATCATGGACCCGAACCGCGAAGCCCAGCCGAGCTTTCAAACCTATACGGCCGTCACATTGCAGGGCCGAATCCACACGGGCATGATCTCCGCCGAAACCGCCGCCAGCCTGACCCTCAAACGGGCCGAGGCCAAAGAGGATGTCGTCCTGCGCGACACGCTCGACGAACTGATCTCAACGGGTCAGTCGCTGATGCCCGAAGGCTTGGAAAAGGATATCGACAAACAAGCTCTCGCAGACCTGATCGCGTTCATTAAGGCTCAGGCTCCGGCGAAATGACAAGTTGGAGCAGCGGGTAAGCACGTATCAAAGTTGCCACCATTGTGGCGTGAGGATCGACATGAATCCGTTAGATTTTGATGAGTTCCACGAGATTGCGTTCCGGTTGGGATTGGCAACCGCACTCGGTGTGATCATGGGGATTGACCGTGATCTGCGTCACAAGCCCGCCGGGGTCAGGGTGCTGGCAATGGTGGCATTGGGGGCAGCGCTGGCCACGTTAGCGAGCATCACGGCTGTCACGGGAATGGCGGGGGCCGCACCCGATGGAGCGCTCAGGACTGTCCAGGGTATTCTCGGTGGGATCGGGTTCCTTGGTGCGGGTGTCATCATGCGTCGCACGGATCAGGACGACGTTCACGGAATCACGACCGCCGCGTGCATCTGGGTCGCCGCAGTCTTGGGGATTACGTGTGGATTGGGACAGTGGCTCGTCACGGTCATCGCGTTTGGACTGACGATGATGGTGCTACTCGGCGGTCGGTGGCTGGAAGGATGGTTAATGAAATGGCATGGCTCCGCACACGACTCGACGCCACAGTCAAAACAATGACAGCCAGCAACTGAAGTTCCACTGGCAGAAAGACCGCCTTGAATTCTCGCACGACCCTCAGACTCATGCTCTTCGTCTTCATGATGACGTTTGCCGCATCGAGGATCATGGTGTTTCTCATCATGGATCGAGTGCTTCCCGACCTGTACTTCCATTTGGGGGGAACTCACGTTCACCACCTGAACTACGGCATCTTTCTCCTGTCGGGAGTGGGCGGCTATGTGCTGGTGGCGAAACCTGCATCGAAAGCCCACCACATCTGCACGGTGATCTATGCCGTCGGCTTGGCTTTAACCTTCGATGAGTTCGGGATGTGGCTGCATCTCGGCGGACCCTACTGGCAGCGAGCCAGCTTCGATGCCGTCGTCATGATCTCCGCCACATTGGCTCTGTTGGCGTATGCCCCCGAGTTGCAGAGTTGGTCGCTTCAAAAATGGGTCAAAGCGGCGTTGCTCTGCGGAATGCTCGCGACGTTCGGAGTCACGTTCGCAGGCTCTCTCAAACATGCGGAAGAGATCATCTCGGTGAAGCTTCGGTCCATTGAATCGGACTCACCGAACTGACTGACAAACTCAAATTGATCGAGCAACAGGACTATTCATGACAGACGAGCGTTACCGAGTCCGCGTGACCAAGGATCATCTGGTCTTCAGTGCAGCGCACTTCATTACGTTCAATGGCAACATCTGTGAGCGGTTGCACGGTCACAACTGGCGCGTGGCTGTGGAGGTGGCTGGGCCGTTGGATGAGAACAGTTACGTCTTCGACTTCATCGCGCTACGCGATGCGGCACTGAAACTCGTGGGGGAGCTCGACCACCGCGTCTTACTGCCGACGCAGCATCCCACGATTCACGTGCAGGCCGACGCCAGCGAAGTGACCGCCACGTTTGAATCACGTCGCTGGGTCTTTCCGCGCGAAGACTGTGTGTTACTCCCCGTTGCCAACGTAACGGCTGAGTTGATTGCTCGCTGGATGGCTCTCCAATTGCGAGACCTCATCCGCCAACATCACGGTCAAAAGTTGGAGTCACTGCGCGTCGAGATCGAAGAAAACTTCGGCCAGTGGGCGATGTGCGAGTTGCCCGTGTCGGAGTGAATGGCATCAAGGCTGGCGCGCATCGGAATCCCACATCGCGGCGAGGTCACGTGCTCCGTGAATCAAGCCCAGCACTGAGACAGTCTCTTCACCAATGTGATAGATCAGACGGTAACTTTTCTCGAAGACTTCGCGGATGTCCACGTCATCGAACTCGGGGACAATTGCCCCGGCTTCGGGAATGACCGGTAGGTTGCGAGCTTTGTCGCGAACGCGTTGTACGAATGCGGCAGCGTAGTACGGAGAATCCAGCGCGATCGAATCGGCGATTCGTTCGAGATCATCCCACGCCGATTCGGTCCAAATTATTTGTCGAGCCATTTCTGCATCCGTTGCTCAACGTCTTGTTGAGTGACTGTGCGGCCCGAGTTTAACTCTTCCAAACCGCGTTGAATTCGTTGCCTCACAAACAAATGGTACTGCACATCTTCGTAGGTGGTGTCGTCTGGTAGCCGGTCCAGAATCTGACGAACATCCTCTTTGACAGTCGGCATGAATCTTCCCCCTTCTCTCTCCACTCCGGTGACAACTCGGCACGCAGTCTACAGTCAATTGAGTGACGCCAACAGACTCGATCGCCACTCGCGAGCGAGCGAGTCTATTGTTCGTCCCTTGTGTTCGGCGTCGTCCTCGGTGACGCTCTTAATTTCAGCGGCAGGTGTTTCACAACGCCAATTCATTCGATTGTCGAGGAGCTTTTTCCAATGACACTGAACTCCGTATTGCTGGCCGAGCATGTCGAAGTCACTCGTCGCTACTTTCTACGAGTGGGGGCGACCGGCATGGCGGGGTTGAGCTTTGTGCCCCGGTGGCTTCACGCGGATGACGTGGCCTCGAAAGAGGCGTTGGCTCGTGCGGTGGAAGGACTCGAATACTTCACGCCGCCCGACAAGTTTGGGACGGTGGAACGAGGGACTCCGCTCCCTTACACGCATCCGATCGAGAAACTGCGTGAGGTCGGGATGACTCGCGAGACGTGGCAGCTCGAAGTGGTGGCCGATCCCGACAGTCCCGCCACGATGGAATGCCCACTCACCAAGGAAGCGGGCAGCGCACTCGATTGGAGCGGCCTGATGAAGCTGGCCGAAACGAAGTCCGTGCGGTTCTTAAAGATCATGACGTGCCTCAACATGGGGGCACCGCTCGGCATGGGGTTGTGGGAGGGAGTGCCATTGCGGGAGGTCGTTTGGTTGACGAAGCCTACGGCCAACCTGCGGCGTCTGTTTTACTTTGGCTATCACAACGATGACCCCAAGCAAATCTTTCGCAGTTCGCTCCCGATCGGTCGCGTGCTGGAAGACCCGCCGGGCGAGCATCCCGTGATCCTCTGCTACAAGCTCAATGGTGAGTTTCTTTCGGGCAAGCGCGGCGGGCCGGTGCGGATGCTCGTGCCGGACGCGTATGGCTTCAAATCGGTGAAGTGGCTGCAACGAGTCGTCCTGACCAACGCCCCTTTTGCCAACGACACCTATGCCGGTGGCAATAACGATGTCGATAGTCAGATGAAGACTTTCGCCCACATTGTCTCGCACCCTGCCACGGTCAAAGTGGGCGAGTCGCTGCCGATCACCGGGCTGGCTCAAGTCGGGATGTCGGGACTGAGCAAAGTCCAATACTGGCTGAGTCCGAAAGGAGCCGACTGGCCGAAGAGTGATCCTTATTTCACCACGGCTCCCTGGCGCGATGCCGATCTGCTACCCGCGCCGCTGACGTGGAAGTCGCTGCCAGACGGCAAGCTCCCCGCGCCGGTACTCGGCTTTGACGCGATGACCCACCGCCCGCTGACGTGGCCAATGCGGAACACGCTTGCACATTGGGCCGTTTTGCTGACTGATGTCGCGGCGGGCGAGTACGAGTTGCGATGTCGCACGATCGAC
>JAYVOX010000155.1:0-8861 GCA_043757695.1 Schlesneria sp. | reverse complement strand
GGGATGCCCAATTTGATCAGCTTGTCAGCCATAGTCGTGAGCCGAATTCCGTGAGTCGTGAAGGTGAAGTAAGGCAGAAAAGTGAAGAAGCTCAGTTGCGATTCTTGTCCCCTCGCCCCGGCTTTGCGGGGAGAGAGTTAGGGGGCTTCGTTGCGGGCGAGGCCTTCGCTTTGACCAGACCTATTTCTTATAGACCGCGTTGGGATCGAAGAGCCGTTCGCCGAGGATCGAGACCACGCCGGTCGCCGGATCGATCTGGCGGAAGAAGCAACTCTTGAAGCCTTCGTGGCAGGCGGCTCCCCCGATTTGATGGACCTTCACCAGCAGCGTGTCGGCATCGCAGTCGTAGAACAGCGCCTTCAACTCTTGGACGTTGCCGCTCTCTTCCCCCTTGCGCCACAGCTTCTGGCGGCTGCGGCTGAAGTAACAGACGCGACCGGTTCGCAGGGTCTCGGCGTACGCTTCGGCATTCATGTAGGCGAGCATCAGCACGTCACCGCTGGTGGCATCTTGAGCAATGACGGGGAGCAGTTCGGACTTGGAGAAATCGGGGCCGTTGGTCTCAAGCATGGGTCGTGTGAGCCTTCATCATCATAGGTCGCCGTTCCGTGTGCGACAGGCGGGCAAGAAGCGGGCGACAAACTACCAGCTTGAACCGAGCTAAGCCAGTTTCGCGATTGGAGCCAAGCCAACTCGAACAGGTTCGGAACATTCAGGCCGACCGATGTGAAGACCGTTTCCGAATTCTGTCAGCCCGACTTGAGGAAGTGGCAATCCGTCGTAGAACCGCTTTCTCCAAATCAAGCTGTTCGTAACCAACGTCTCCTGCCGAAATCAGAAGGTGTTGATTTGTTGTGCTGCCTGCGATTAGACTCTGCACGCCTCGCCCCCAACGTCCAACACGTGCAGACGTGATTCGGTCGTCCTCGCTCAAACTGGTCACTTCATCCGGAAGCGACCCCTACCTCTTGGAGCTTCATGCCATGCTCAGCTTCCTTGGACAACGCCAGCCGTTTTGCGATCGCGTTTCGCGGCGCGACTTCCTGAGAATCGGTAGCCTCGCGATGGGGGGCCTGACGCTGCCGCAGTTGTTGCGGGCCGAACAAGCGGCGGGAGGTCGAGCCACGGGCAAGTCCATCATCAACATTTATCTGCCGGGCGGTCCAACTCACATGGACACGTTCGACATGAAGCCGACTGCCGCGAAAGAGTTTCGCGGAGAGCTGATGCCGGTCGCGACGAATGTTCCCGGCATGGAGATTTGCGAGTTGATGCCCAAGCTGGCACGCATGGGCGACAAATTTTCGGTCGTTCGTTCCATCACCGGTCTGCGTGACGAACACGCTCCCCAGCAAAGCGATTCGGGTTGGAGTGAGTCGTCACTGCGAACGATGGGAGGTCGGCCGGGCATTGGTTCGGTGATGTCGAAGTTGTGGGGACCGTCACAAACGACACCTCACGGCACGTCACCGACCTTCGTCGATCTAACTGGCTGGACGAAAACCGGCTTCGTCGGGCAGGTCAACGCAGGCTTCCGACCCGATGGAGAAGGCCGCCAAAACTTGTCACTCAACGGGCAGGTCAACCTGAGCCGATTGGACAATCGCCGAGGATTGCTCACCGGATTGGATCGACTGCGGCGCGATGTCGATTCGCACGGGATGCTCAACGCGATCGATAGCTTCACCGAACGAGCCGTGGGAATTGTCACCTCGGGTGAATTGGCCAAGTCACTCGACCTGCGGAATGAAGACCCGCGACTGCTGGCTCGTTATGGAGTCGGCAACGACATGGGCTTCGGCAACGAACGGTTTGTCTTGGCCAGGCGATTGATTCAGGCCGGAGTCCGTTGTGTCTCACTGTCAGTGGGAGGCTGGGATACTCACGGTGACAACTTCAACCAGATGCGCCGCCAGTTGCCGCCGCTCGATCAAGCTCTGACAGGACTGATCGAAGACCTCGACGCACACGGACTGCTCGATCAAACCATCATCATGATGTCGGGTGAGTTTGGACGCACACCGCGCGTCAACGGCACGGCCGGTCGCGATCACTGGTCGCGCGCGTCGTTCTTCTTTCTGGCGGGTGGCGGAATGCGACACGGGCAGATGATCGGCGCGACCAACCGCAATGGCGAAGAGCCGATCGAGCGACCGGTCCACATTCAGAACGTCTTCCACACGGTCTATCACCAGCTTGGAATTGATGCGAACTCAGTGACATTGAGCGACCCGAACGGACGCCCCCAGTACTTGGTTGATGACCGCAAGCTCATCACGGAATTGATCTGACTCCGTGAATCGCTGGCGGCATCCAGCCGATATCAACGCAGACGACATCTTCCACGCCCCGGTCGCTCGACCGTGATCGGGGCGGTGTTGTTTGAGGGGCTGGTGAACGCACGGGGTATTTGGGCTACCTGCCTTCAAACACCAGATGGCTGCCGCTCGATTAAAAGTCTCTGTGAGGTACGCGTATCGCCGAGCAACAACAGGGTCGATGCCGAGTCCGCTGCTTTATTGACGGTTTATAAGTCGCCGACGCGGTCACGAGTAAATACACTGGGCCAGTCGCTTCGCCGTCCAAAGTGTGGGCAAGAATTTGAACTCGAGCAATTACCGCTTTGGGAAACCTTTTGATGCATAAATCGCAGACTGATCAGTTCGCTGCCGACCGTCGTGGTTGCGCCGGATTTCGCGGGATGATGTCGCGACGCCAGGCGGTTCAGGCCGGTTTCGTTGGGGCACTGGGGCTATCGCTGGGAGACATGTTGCGGCTGGAGGCGCGGGGCGACGATGCCTTCACGGCGGCGGGAGCCAGGAAGCTTCAACCCAAGGCATTGAGCGTGATCCAACTGCATTTGGGCGGAGGCGTGCCGCAGCAGGAGTCGTTCGATCCGAAGCCCGAGGCACCCATCGAGTACCGCGGTTCGTTCGGCGTCGTGAAGACGAAGAACGGCGACATCTTCAGCGAAAATTTTCCGAAGACCGCCGCCATCGCCGATCAATTGACCATCGTCCGCAGCGTGGTGGGTCGCATCCCCGACCATCAACTGGCGACCTACCACCTCTTCACGGGCTACACGCCGACCGCCGTCATCGACTTTCCGCAGATGGGTTCAATCGTCTCGCATGAACTGGGAGGTCGAGGTGACCTGCCGCCGTACATTGCGATCCCCAACAATCACAGCTTCGCGGGGACGACCGGATTTCTCAGCAGCACATTCGGTCCGTTCGATCTGAATGCCGATCCCGGACAGCGCGGTTTCAAGGTGCGAGATTTCTCGATTCCCGAGGGCGTTTCCACGGATCGATTCACTCGACGACAGACGGCTCGCGAGATCATTGAAAAGCGGATCCGCAAGCTGGAGGCGGACCCAACGACGCTCGATACGATGAACGACTTTTACAAGCGGGCCTACACGCTGCTCACGTCGTCTCAGGCGCAGCGAGCCT
Source organism: Schlesneria sp. (assembly GCA_043757695.1). GTDB lineage: Bacteria > Planctomycetota > Planctomycetia > Planctomycetales > Planctomycetaceae > Schlesneria. The sequence goes on along the minus strand of JAYVOX010000155.1, from coordinate 5,406 downwards.
TCACGCTCGATGGCGAAACCGAGGAGACCTTCCAACTCTACGGCCGCGATGTCGTGGGCTTGCGCGGACCGGACAACCAGTTTCATCCCAAGGGACTGGCCGAGCGGCTGATCCTCGCGCGGCGGTTGGTCGAGGCGGGGACTCGGTTCGTCACCGTGACCTACGGTGCGTGGGATTCACACGTCGATGTGAAGAAGGACTGTCTCGACCAGATGCCCGCGCTGGACCATGCCATCGCCGGACTGGTCACCGATCTCGCTCAGCGCGGGCTGCTCGACACCACACTGTTCTGGGTAACGACCGAATTCGGCCGCACTCCCAAAGTGAACGCCACGAGCGGTCGCGATCACTGGGCTCGAGTCTATTCGCTGCTGCTGGCGGGTGGCGGGTTTGCTCCCGGTCTCATTCACGGGGCCAGCGATGCCACGGCCGCCGAACCGGCGCGAGATGCCGTCCCGCTCGAAGACCTGCTCTTCACGATCTACCACCAGCTTGGCATCGACGCCGACAGGGAATTGATCGCCTTCGGCACGCGGCCGATTGAGATCATTAAGGACGGCAAGCTGGCGAAGGCGCTGTTGGGCTGAGGTGAGGAGCGGGGGAGGTGAGGAGTGAAGGAGGGGAGAGGGACGCGATGATTGCGACGACGACGGGGCATCACTTGGACGGCATCACCTTGAACGGCACTCACACGGTGAGAACTCGCGTTTGTCCTCGACGCTTGTCCATTTTCCACCTCCTCCACTCCTCCACTCCTCTCCTCCTCACCTCCGTCTGCCTGTTGCTCGCTCTCGCCACCACCGCGCACGCCGGCATGCTGCTGCACATCGAACGGACCCTGCCGCGGGTTGCTCAGCGAGGCACTACGGTTGAGGTCACGATTCAAGGGATGTGTCTGAAGGATGCGCGCGAGGTGGCCTTTTACCGGCCGGGCATTCGCGCGGTCGGGATCGAGAATCTTCCGAACCTGCCAAACCCGATCGGACTCGCGCACGGCGGTCGGATTGCGGAGCAGGTTCGCTGCCGGTTTGAGATCGCGCCGGATTGCCCGCTGGGCGAGCACCCGTTTCGGATTCGGACCGCCACCGAAGTCACATCGCTCGGGACGTTCCACGTCACGCCGTTCGCGGTCGTGAACGAGAATGAGCAGGGGACCAACACGAACGACACGATCGAGAAGGCGCTTCCCGTCACGCCCAATATCACGGTGCTTGGTCGCGCAGGGCACAGCAATCGCGGCGACATCGACATGTACCGGGTGCCGGTTGTCGCGGGGCAGCGACTGTCGGTCGAAGTCGATTCGGTCCGCATTGCCGACGTGCATTACGCGGGTTCCGAGTACGACCTCGCCTTGCGCATTCTGGACGAAGCCGGTCGCGAGCTGGCCTCGAACGACGACAATCCGCTGCATCTGCAAGACCCGCTGGTCGCGGTGAAAATTCCGCGCGACGGAGTGGCGTTCGTCGAGGTGCGGCGTTCGGTGTTTGTGCCGGCGGACCACGACTACTGCGTGTCCATCGGCACGAATCGTCGGCCGCTCGCCGCCTATCCGGCCGGAGGTCAGTCGGGGGCCAGGCAGAGCATCACGTTCATTGGCGACCCGCTCGGCGAATTTCAGGAGACGATCGAGATTCCGAAGACCACGGGGACGTTCGAGTATTTCGGCGACGCACCGTCATCGCTGCTCCTGCGGTCCAGCAACTCTGCGAACCTGCTCGAAGATTCGTCGGCGGTCGAAACCCGAGTCCCTCAAGTCCCGGTCGCGTTGAACGGCATCATCCACGCGCCGGGCGACACCGATCAATTTCGGATGACGGTGAAGAAGGGGGAGCGGCTGCTAATCCGCGTGTTTGCTTCAACGCTCGGCTCGCCGATCGATCCGATCATTCGCCTCCGCCCGGTCGACTCGACGGGCCAACCGGGGCCGGTCGAGCTGGAGGCGGACGATTCCGAGCTTCATGACCGAGACATCTTCGGAACCTCATTCCGCAGTCGCGGCGGGCTGAAAGAGATTCTCGACCCGTCGGTGATCTGGGAGCCAAAGTCCGATGGTGACTACGTGCTTGAGATCGCGGACCAAGGTGGCTCCGGTGGTCCAACCGGCGTCTATCGTATTGAGGTCGAGCCGGTGCAGAACTCGGTCCACACGGACCTCGCCAGCACGGCGTTCGATTGGATGGAGTGCGTTCGCACCAGCGGCATCGCGGTGCCGCAGGGGAATCGCTGGACGGTCAACGTGAATCTGCCGCAGGGACAGGGGAGCGCGTTTCGCGGGGAACTGGAACTCGTCGCGCACGGCCTACCGGCCGGAGTGCGACTGGCGACGCCGCGCGTGCCGGCTGGCATGTCGCAATGGCCAGTGCAGTTCGTCGCGGACGAGTCCGCCATCCCCGGCACCGCACTCATCACGCTCGAAGCGAGGCCCGTCGATCCGTCGCAGAAGCTGCTCAGTTCGTCGCAGCAGAACATCCCCTTCCTCAATCATTCCGGAGGAGATGCCTGGCGCACGGTGCGGCTCGATCGTTACGTGCTTGCGGTCACCGATCCGCCCCCCTTCTCCATTCAGATTGCGGCTCCGAAAGTCGCGCTCGTGCGAGGCGGTGAACTCGGCATCCCGGTGAAGATCACGCGGCGCGCGGGCTTCGACGAGCCGGTCGAGTTCCAGTGCGACTGGATGCCGCCGGGTCTCGGTCGTCCGCCCGCGGCCACGATTCCGGCCGGCGAAACCGAAGCGTTGCTCCGAATCTCAGCGGAAACGGGAGCACCGCTCGGCACCTGGCCGATCGTCGTTGTCGCCAGCACGATGCGGGAGGATGTCGATGGTTACCTCGGCACCGGACGAGTCCGCGTGTCGTCCGAGATCGTCAACCTGACCGTCGCCGAACCGTATGTCGAACTGGCCAGTCCGCCCGAAAGCGTCCGCCGCGGCGAACGCAAGAAGTACGTCTGGTCCGTGAATCACAAGAGTCCGTTTGAAGGCGAAGCCCGCGTCAAACTGCTGGGCCTGCCCAAAGGCGTCAGTGCCGTCGAGCCGCTGCCGATCCTCACAAAGGACTCGAAGGAAATCGCGTTTGAAATCGAAGCCACCGGCGAGGCTCTGCTCGGTCGAGTCAGCGGCTTGAATTGCGAAGTCATAGTCCAGGCCGCCGGTCAGGAAATCCGACAGCGAACAGGCAACGGGACGCTGCGAATAGACCCGAGCGTCAAATGAGGAACCGTCTGACAATGATGACACACGATATGACCACGCTGCTGAGAGCTTGTTCGGGGGTAACGCCGCATTTTGTAGGATGGGCACTCTTGCCCGTCCGTCTTTATCGGCAGCAGACGGACGGGCAAGAGTGCCCATCCTACAAGATCGTTCTTGGTCGAATCCTCGGGTTTCTTCTCGTCACCTTTTCGCTGCTTCAAGTCGGCACTCATCGACTCTTCGCCGCCGAAGACATCAGCTTTCGTCGCGACGTGATGCCTGTCTTCTTTCGCGCCGGTTGCAATTCTGGAACGTGCCACGGATCGTCGCGGGGGAAGGACGGATTCATGCTCTCGCTGTTCGGGTACGACTCGAAGGGCGACTATGAGCGCATCGTCAGCGAGATGGTGGGTCGCCACGTGAACACTGCCGTGCCGAAGCAGAGTCTGCTGCTGCTCAAGTCGACCGGTGCGGTGCCGCATACCGGCGGCAAGCTCTTCAACCGCGACAGCGAGCACTACCAAACGCTGCTCCGTTGGATCGAAGCGGGGGCACCCGATGATGACGGGGCCGTACCGGAGACGGTGGGGACGGAACTCTCGAAAGAGCGTCTCGTGTTCGAGGCTCCGGGGGCGGGCGAGGCGCTGCGCGTGACCGCTCGTGCGAGCGACAGTTCGTCGCGCGATGTCACGAAACTGGCCCGCTATTTTTCCAACAACTCCAGCGTGGCGACAATCGATGCTGACGGCCAGGTAAAAGCGGTCGGGCCGGGAGACACGCACGTCTTCGCCCGCTTCAGTCGATTCACGGTCGGAACGGAAGTGATCGTGCTCCCTCCAGCGGATGGCTTCACGTGGCCGAATCCGGCGGCAGCCAACTACATCGATGAGCTGGTGTTCGACAAGTTGCAGAAGCTGCGCATCGCTCCGTCGGACCTCTGCGACGACGAGACGTTTCTGCGTCGCGTGACGCTCGATCTCGCCGCTCGTCCACCGACGGTCGAGGAATACCGGACCTTCATCGACGACAAGCGGCCGAACAAACGATCGCTGAAGATCGACGACCTGCTGGCCAACGACGCCTTCGCCGATCTCTGGACGGCGATCTGGGCCGAGCAACTGCGGGTGATGGGCGGCAATTACGCCCCGGTCGGGACGCACGTGAAGGCCGCCGCCGCGTACTACGAATGGATTCAGCGGCAGATGCGATCCGATCGGCCGCTCAACGAGTTCGTGGCCGAAATGGTCGGTGCCTCGGGCAGCAATCTCACCAACGGGCCGGCCAATCTTTACACGATGCTCGTCCACAAGCCGGACTTTGAACCGAAGGCGTTCGCGGCCGATTTCTCGCAGGTTTTTCTGGGCGTGCAGATCCAATGTGCCGAATGCCACAACCACCCGTTCGATCGCTGGACCATCGACGACTACTACAGCTTCGTCAGTTTCTTCACCGGCATGAAACGGAAGCCCGGAGTCGAACCGAGCGAACGCCGCATCTATTGGGACACGTCGGCCTCGCCCGCCCGGCATCTGGTCGACGGTCGCCCGATGCCCGCGAGGGTTCTCGGCGGAATCGAACCGGTCCACGCGACCGGCGATCCTCGACGAGAACTCGCGCAGTGGCTGACGTCTCCCGACAACGAGATGTTCAGCCGCAATCTCGCCAACCGCATCTGGGCGCAGTTGCTGGGACGCGGCGTCATCGAACCGGTGGACGACGTGCGCGTGAACAACCCGCCGGTGAATGGCCCGCTACTGGAGGCGCTGTCGAAGCACCTGGTGGACTCGGGGTTCAACCTGCGAAGCCTTGCGCGCGACATCTGCAACTCGCGCGTGTACCAGCTCAGCGTCCAACCGAACGCGTCGAACGTGCGTGACACGCGGCAATTCTCTCACGCGCAACTGCGCCGGCTGCGAGCCGACGTGCTGATGGATTCGATCGTCGCCGTGACGGGAGTGACGCGCAGCTTCTCCGGATTTCCCGAGGGGACGCGCGCGATCGACTTCTATCCGCGTTCCAGCGGTGGCACCGAAGGACCGAATCACGGCGATCCGTTCTTCGCGACGTTCGGTCGCTCCAGCCGCGGCACGATCTGCGCCTGCGAGACCAAGCGCGAGCCGACACTTTCGCAGGTTCTGCATCTGGCGGTGGGCGACACCGTGCGCGATCGGCTCGCGGCAAGTGGCAAGATCAAGGCGATCGTGGAATCAAAGGGG
>JAYVOX010000154.1:0-8871 GCA_043757695.1 Schlesneria sp. | reverse complement strand
TCTGATCCGTCATGGCCGAGCACTCCGTTGCTGAATGACGGCCTAACGGTAATTTGTTTCACGCGTTACGTCAGCGCGACTTCTCGGATAGCCTCTAAACGGTAATGGCAAGTTGGAGGCGTTTCCTGAATTTCACTCGCTCACCTTGAAGCCGTTGCAATCGGTCCCGATCGGAAGTGTTCGGACGTGGGAATCTCAAAAGCCGGGAGTCGAACCGAAGCTGATGCAGGAGGCCCCCGAGCCGGCTGCGAACGACAAGCTGCGGTTGATTCAGATGAGGGCGCGCGCGAGTTCACGGTTCAGATGCGATCGGACAAGCAGACACATCAACTGCGGCTGACTCCCGCGCCGCTGTTTCGATTCCACAGCACGAACCCGGCAGTCCTCGACGCGGCGATCTTCAGTTACCTGTGGGACAACGGCACCGACCCCGAGGCCCTGCTGCTGCTCGAAGCGATCAAGACGCCGGACGGTCCGCGCTCGCACTACTCCCCCGTGCGATTCACCTGGCGCGAAGTCTGGCTGACTCACGGTGACAAGGCGGTGTGGCGAGTCCCCGAGAGCAATGAGTTTTGGAAATCGCAAACGCTCCGCGACAACTACGTCACCTGCGCGTTGGGGCTGCTCGATGTGGACGCGATTCGCTCTGCACCGAAGAAAACACCGTGAGGAACAGCTTGATCAAGCCCCTGACACTGCTCCGAAAAGCCCGCTGCGATGAGGCATTGCAGCAGCACGAATAGACCGACGGACCTCATCCTCATGACGAACACCATGCTGGCAACACTGACTTTTCTTTCGCCACTCACGATCACCATAGCGGCGGCGATCACCGTCGCCATCGCGATCGGGTTCGGACTGCTTCGTTGGATTGGCGGGCCACCCGCTGCGGTCGCTCGACGGTGGGGATTGATTGCGATTCGAGCCGCTGCGGTGGTGACGTTGTTGATGATTCTGTTGAACCCGTCGGACGTGTCGCAGACGGCGGGGCCGATTGATCGTTCGGACATTTTCTATCTGCTCGATTCCTCGCAAAGCATGGCGGTCGGTGACCGGGAGACTCGGTTTGAACATGCCACGCGGCTGATGCGCGAAGCGGAAGCGGCGACGGCAGAAACGCTGCACGCCAACGTGAAACTGTTTCGGTTCGGGCATCGGTTGGCGGCGGTGGAGACAGAGGGCGGAGTCTTCGGCGGCTCGGTCCCAGTAACCCGCAGCGTGAGCGAGGGCGAACGTCGCAGCGGCTCGATCAAAACCAGCGCGTCTGGAGAACCAGCCCTCGCTCACGCTGCGGGTTACTTGAACGCGGCTGCGTCGCCTCGTTCCGCATCGAAGTCCAAATCGAAACCGCTCGCGCCGACCGATTCGGACACGCAGTTGCTCACCGCGCTGCGGCAGGTTTCGAGCCGCTTCGGGCGGAAGCCACCGGCGGGGTTGGTGCTGTTCTCGGATGGACGTGCTCGCGATGAAGCGGGAGTCGAGCAGCTTGCCGCGCAGTTCGCCCGACTGAAGGTGCCGGTCCATGTCGTGCCGGTCGGCGACACAGCAAAGGGGGGCGATGTCGCGATCGTCGCGTGCGTCGTGCCACCGCGCGCGCGACGGTTTGCCGAGGTCGAGGTGCAAGTCTTCCTGAGAAGCTACGGGTACGACGGTCGTCGCTGTGAAGTGTCGCTCACCGCGCCGAGTACCGTGGAGGGCGCAGCCGATCGGACGCTGGCTCCTCCCGTGCCCGTCACGCTGCACGACGGCTTTCAATCGGTCGGCCTCAGCTTCCGCACCGAGGCGAAAGCCCGCAAGTTGCAGGTCGCGGTCTCCACGATGCCCGACGAAGTCTCGACCACGAACAACGTCTTCAAGGCGGAAGTGCAGATCGACCGGACGAAGATTCGCGTGCTGTACATCGAGGGGAGTTCGCAGCCGTTGCAGCCCGTTCAGATTGGAACCAAATATTGAAGTGCGCGGCCCGTACTCGGATTTGCAACAGGTGCTGACGAACGATCTCGCTGACGGCGGTGGCGTTCGATGAAGCGGCCAATCAAACCGACTCGTACAAAATCACCAGCATGATCGAACCGCAGGCGTCACTCACCGACATCGAATCGAACTATTCGCCCGTCCGCTGGCCCAACGGCAAGGCGCGCGAAAGCGGTGAGTCCGGCCCGTTCATCGCGTGGGGCGAAGAGTTTGAGTTGCCTCGATCCGACGCGGCGGGAGGCAAGCCCGCGTTTGCCTTGGAACTGCCAATCGCCGACGGACTGACAGTCGGCTCGGCCAGCCAATCGCTGCGCGTTGAACTGACCGCGATGGAAGAGTTCACTCAGGTCGATAGCACGTCGCTCGATATCCAAATCCTGCACGACCCGTTCGAGCAACAGAACCCGTTCCCCAATCACGACCTGCTGAACACCATCGCGAAGCACTCGGGAGGCAGCGTCATCACCGACGCCAGTCAACTCGCCGAAGTCCTCCGCAACGTCCCGATGAAAGCGGAGCGACCCGATCATCAAGCAGACTCCACTCTGGAGTACGTGGTGGCTGTGGACTTGGTTGCTGGGTTTGCTCAGCGTCGAATGGGTGATGCGGCGGTTGGTGGGATTGGCGTGACGTGAATCCAGTCGTGTTGAGTCGTGAGCAGTGGAGAGGGTCACGACACCGCGTGATTGGGGTATCGGGCGTTCACAGACCAATCGCAAAAATTATTTATTCGCCGAATGCCTTGTATTGTGTGTGTGTGTGTGTTGTATTTCTTCGCGGCGACTGACGATGCCTTTGCTTCACACCTCATTCACACGGTGAGCAATATGTCGCTCGGACTCAACCCTCTGCTCGAACACATGCCCGAATGGACACCGCCGCTGCGACATTGTTCGCCGCCGGATTGGTCCGTGTCGTTGGCACAAGAGGCTCTCGTGAATGGCAGCTTTATCGAGCAACACGGCAAGCCCTGCTTCTCTGATGCTTCCGTGGACTGTGCCGAGGCCGCAGAGTGGGACCGCCACTGGCAGGACTTGCAAGGCACAGTCAGAGGGCGACTTTTCTCTCTCTATCGTCGTCAGATACGCGCACGCTGCGTCGCGCGTTATGTCACCCGATACTTCCAAGCCCCCGGTCTCTATGTGGAATGTGGCTGCGGCAGCTCCGAAACGAGTTGCCGCATTCGGCCCCAGTCCGGTCAAACGTTTCTCGCGCTCGACTTCGCCGACCGCCCGCTCGGCATGGCGCTCCGACAACCTTGCCATTCGGGCGGAATCCAAGCCGACATCCGCCAGCTTCCCTTCGCCAACCAGTCCCTCGATGGCCTCTGGAACCTCGGTGTCATGGAACATTTTGAAGAGGACGAACAGCTCACAATCCTGCGAGAATTCCATCGCGTTCTCAAGCCCGGTGGCCAATTACTCCTCTGGTGGCCACCCAAATTCGCGTTGGACTTGGCTGTCGTCTCGTGCTTCGGCTGGAAATTCCCGAACGAGCCAGGACGTGCCTCCCGCGATTCAGTGGCACATTTATTAAGAACCACTGGCTTCAATAACGTCGCTGTTTCATTTCCGTTGAGTGACGGGTTGACAGAGCTGTTGGCAGCAGGAGTTGCCAGCGCCGTAACAGCTTGACGGATTTCAATCGAACAACGCCAAGGTGGCGTTTGTAGTCGGTGTGTTGTGAAAGCTTTGTAATCAGGAGATGACGAATGAAAGCGAAAGATATTGTCTGCACTTTGGCTCTGCTGGTCGTTGCAACCGGCGCAGCTCGCGTTGTTCTGGCGGCGGGGGCTCCTTGCACTGGCTGGGCTGGCGCATGCCACATCACTCCTTCGCCTGCGGCGGGTTCGGGCACTTGTTGCAAAGCAGGAGGCTACGGATCAAATGATCAGGAGTACCTAACAACAGGGACTGGGGGCAAGCTGTATATCCAAGCTACCGCTGGCCAGCAATGCGGTGACACCGCGACGGCATATCAAATGGGTGAAAGTTGGATATGCGGATATGTATCCAGTACCGCCACATGCGGAGGTAACTTGGCAATACCAATGTGTACTGGTACCCCGTGAACCTCAGTAGCACGACTCTTCGTATTAAATATACCTCGTGCGGTCGGAAGTGACGGGTTCGATGGCGGAGAGAATCTCAGTCATGGAATGACTGAGCTACGTAGGCGAGTCATTCCATGACTCGCACTTGCGCTGTGCTGCAACAGGTCAATCCTGGTCGCGAGAGTTTTAAATCGCTCATCCGGTGAATCCATGAGCAGGTAAGATTGGGTATGAACGCCCGCCAGCACAACAAATGGCGTGTTCGCAACGAACGATCATGCAGTTCGCGGTGGCCAATCCAATCGCCTTTCCAGATCGCCGGATGAGCGTAATCACTTACCTAGCGAGTCGGTACATTTTACAAGAACAGGCGAGGCCGTTCCTTTCTGAGGAGATATAACCATGTTGAAGCGGTTTCTACCGATCATCCCGATCTGCCTCGCTCTCGGGATGGCTTCTCAGTCAGCAGCGGCTGAGATTACCGTCGAACAACTCTTTAAAGAAAGCCATGCCGTTGCCGAGCGGTTGAAGAGCATTGACATGGTTGTTTCGTGCGTATTTCCTGGAGTTGGAACGCGCGTGATGCGGTTGCGCGAACGCGACGGAATGTTGCGGGGGGATGGCTTCTTCGGACCTTATGTTCCGGACGCGGAAGGAGAGAATATTCAGACGTTCGACGGAAAGACTCATTTGAATTTCCTCGTTAAGACAAAGCAAATTGGCAAGACAACGAAGCCTACGGATGCGTCTCTCATGCCATTTGATGACACGTTGTGCCTGACATACCGCTGGTTGATGTCGCTCCCGTTATCGTGGCCGCAGGCAAAGTCGCAATCGCGGTGGCTTGAATGTGCCACACGGGCGAAGCTGCAAACGCCAACAACCGTCAATGGCATTCCTTGCCAATCTGTTCGCATCCCAGTGCCCAACGAATGTTGGTTGATCGTCGAAATTGCGGATAATCTGCGAATTCCATTGAGATGGGCCGAGTACGATTCGCTGGGTATCGCTAGGCAAGAAACACTCATTCGCGAGTGGAAAGAATATCCCACTTCGAGTGGTACGGTTGTCTTGCCAACAGTAGTGGACTCTATTATGCGGCACGGCCTCGGCAAAGAGGTCAAGGAAATGATCATCCCCCATACGGTGGATTTGGCCAGCGTGAAGATCAATCCCCAGCTCAGTGACGACCTGTTTACGATCCCCCTCAGCAGGGCAACTGAGATTTATGACAAGGACGCCAAAGAGGTCATTTGTCCGGAACAGGGAATTATTAAGGCCGTGGATGACAACGGCTACCAAAAGACCGAGCCTCCGCGACGCATCCCTGCGAAAACATCATGGAATACCGTGATGGTGATTGGCGGACTGCTCGCGGCGGTACTCGCCATAGTGGCAATCCGGTTCGGCTCGCGGCGGCAAGGCTCATTTTAATCCATCCAACGAGGGCTGCTCACCATGCAATTTCATAGTGCAACAATCGGGAGAGTGGCAGCATGGGCATTGGTCATCGGCCTCGGTAGCTTTATCGCCTATGACGCTGCTGGACCTGTTTTAGAAATCACTCCCACCAGATGCGACCTTGGGTTGTTGCCTGTCGGTCGAGAAGCGATTGGCGAAGTGGTGCTGCACAACACGGGATGGAGGACGCTTACGGTCAGTGAATGCCGGTCAACCTGTGGATATTCGCGATTGGAATTGTCAGAGACTCGGATCGCCCCCGGCGCGACGGCCGTGATTCGAGCCACGGTCTATGGCAACAGCTCGCACCGTGCTGGCGAATTGAGTGCGATCCTGCTGAAAACCAATGCCCGGCAAAGCCGAGAAGCCCGGATCCCTATTCTCACCGAAGGAATGGCAGGCTTGCGCCTGTTGCCGGACAGTTTGGACTTTGGTTCAATTCCGGTGGAGTCACTCCCGCATCAAGTTCGAGCCAAGCTGATTGTAAATACCGGTCACCAGCAGCATTCCATGGATCGTTTTCAGTGCCACATCGACGACGCGCGGCTGATGGCTCGATTAGAGCCGACAGAGAATGGCGAGGCCGATCTCGTGGTCGAACTTAAGGCGGACTGTCTACCGGGAGACTGCTGGACACATGTCACGATCAAGGAACGGGAAGGCAATCTCAGTGGAACATATCCGGTCCATGCTCGCGTGTTGGGACCGCACCATTCCAATCCGAGCACGGTGATGCTCGACGCAGGGCGTCCCGGTGACGTAAGCGAGGGGCGGCTAGTCGCGATTAGCCGCAGGCAGGATGGAACAAGCGACACGCTGTCTGTGACTGAAGTCGCCATTCCACCGCGATTGCAAGCCGCATTGCAGGCACAGATTATTTCGCCCCACGAAGTTCGATTATTCGCAACCACAAATGATCAGCTCCTCACATTTCAATCTCGAATACAATGCGCCATTCAAATTCACGTTCATGACGATCAGGCGGGCGATTCGGTCATCTCTCTGCCGATCGTGGTCACGCTTCGTCCCAATCGCGATCAACAGGGCGGCGTACCATGACAGCCATTCCAGCAGCACCCCCGATCCCCAATTGCAGCGATGCCAACCTACAGCAGTCCAGGGTCTCTGCTCACGATCTGATTGTTGCATTTGGGATCGTGTACATTTCGTGGGCGATTGTCGTGGCTGGATTGGCGTTTGGAGCCGAGTTCTTAACACGACAAAGTCAAATACACGGCAATAGCCCCGGCGTATTTCAAGCGTTTGGAGCATGGGACGGCGTGTGGTATCAACGAATCACGGCGCGCGGTTATGAGTATGATCCGTCCAAGCAGTCCAGTGTCGCCTATTTCCCAATGCTGCCTGCGCTCGCAACAACGATTCGATCGACCACGGGTTTTGATGCTCTGACCTCGCTGCTGATCGTCAGTGGGGTGGCTCATCTGGCCACAGCGATTACGCTCGTGTTCTATCTTCAAGCCCACGGCGACAGGCATGTTGCAGAGAACACGTTGCTGTGCCTTTGCCTGTGGCCGATGAGTTTTTTTTGCCGGTGTGCCTATACAGAATCCCTGTTTATGATGTGGTTGGTCTTTGCAGCCTACGGTCTCCAACAGAGGTGGCCACTGATTTGGATTGCGTTCTTGGCGGGTGCCGCGACCGGGACGCGCAGTGCGGGGATTGCGATGCTGCTGCCGATGTTATGGGAAGTGCATCTACGGTCCCGTTCTCGGTGGCAAGCATTGCTGACAAGCCTGTTCATCATCCCCTTATCGATCTGGGGTTTACTGTCATACATGGCCTACCAGTACCTGACGTTTGGCGATGCGTTTGCTTTCGCCACAACTCAGGTTCACTGGTCTGCTCGCCCAGACTTGCCGTGGATCGAGCGGATGTTCGCACTCGTTACTCTCCAGCCAATCTGGTCGCTGTACGTTCCCGGTTCGAGTTCAAACTGGGCGACATTTGAGCGAGTCCGCAATCCTCTGTTCAGTCTTTGTTTCTGGAACGGCGTTTACTTCACCACTTGCTGCGGTCTCATTGTTTATGGCGCTCACAAAAAGTTAATTACAACGCACGAGTGGCTCTTGGCGGCCGGACTCTTGGCGATTCCATATTGCTTGCAAGGGTATCGAATGATGATGATGGGGCACGGACGGTTCACTTGCGTTGTTTTTCCGATGTTCATTGTTCTCGGCAAAATGATGACAAAGTGGCCAGCGACAGCGACGAATGTCTTTTTGGCTCTGATGGTCGTTCAACTGTTTTACTGGCCGGCTCTCTTCGCAGCTTGGTACTATGTGTTTTAGCAATTCGATGATTCGACAGGCAATAACATGCTTTCCCGAAAACGTGCCTTTACGCTGATCGAGTTGCTGGTTGTGCTGGCGATTGTCGGCTTGTTGTTGGCACTGCTACTTCCTGCGGTACAGTCGGTGCGCGAAGCGGCTCGGCGTATGCAGTGTCGGAATAATCTCAAGCAGATCGGGTTGGCACTGCACAACTACGAAGCGACCAACGGGACATTTCCCATCAACTACGGAATTGGCCTCTACAACGATACAAACCGTGGTGCGAGTTGGTTGCCGCGAGTGCTGCCCTATCTGGATCAAACGCCACTCTATTCCAAGGTCAAATGGTTCGAGCCACTGACAGAACCGGACAACAATGCCGTCGCTTCGACTGTCGTCGCCAGTTTTCTTTGCCCATCGGACATTCACGGCAGTGGTGTGATGTCGAATCGTCGCAATACGGCCGTCGCTCGTGCGGTCAACAACTATAAAGCTTGCCTTGGTAGCAATTGGGAATGGGGACCGTTCTCACCCGCGGTCTCAACTTCCGGGCGTAACGCGAATCAAACAAATGGCCTCGAACTGTGCAACGGCTTTCTGTGTCGCGGTGGCGATCTCCCGCCAACCTCGACACGGATGGCTGACATTACCGATGGAACTACCCAGACGTTTGCCGTTGGGGAAGCGGTTCCCGAATGGACGTGGCATACGTGGTGGTATGGCGTGAATGCGAGCACCGCCACGTGCGCCGTCCCTTTGAATCATTGGCGAAAGCCGGAGACATCACTCGCGGACTGGTTTGAAAACTACTCGTTTGCCAGCCGACACATGGGGGGCGCTCATTTTCTGATGGTCGATGGCAGCGTCCGCTTTGTCTCCGAGAATATCAACACGAACACGTATCGTGCGATTGCGACCATCCAAGGCTCGGAAGTCATTGGAGAGTTTTGAACGAGCTTGCGCTGGGAACAAGACTCGAATTCTGCCGCTCCATTAGGCGAGCGGCAGGAAATGATTTACCCGTAGGATGGACGCCTCGTCCGTCCGAGTCCCCGCTGGTTGTGACGGGACGGACGAGGCGTCCATCCTACG
>JAYVOX010000153.1:0-8893 GCA_043757695.1 Schlesneria sp. | reverse complement strand
CACTGGCGAGCCGCATGCCGTCAGGCTGCGGGTTCTTGATCGCCGCAGGAAACCCGTGGCCTCACGGCACACGGCTCGCTTAAAACAGCTCACTCATGTCGTGCGAGGAAGATGTGCCTTGGAGTGACCGCCTCTTCCCCATCCTTCGTTAGAACAATCTCTGCGCGGCGGCTATCATCCCGGCCCGCTCGAATCAGCGCTCACTGAAACAGTACGTCTTGCAGGAAAACCGATGAAGATTCACGAGTATCAAGCCAAACAACTGCTGGCCATCGCCGGGGTGAAAGTCCCCCGAAATGTCGTGGCTAGGACGCCCGATGAGGCTGCCGCCGGGTTCACTCAACTGGCTGGAGAACTGGCCGTGGTGAAGTCTCAGATTCACGCGGGCGGTCGCGGCAAGGGCCGCTTCAAGGAACAACCCGCTCAGCCGGGAGTCGTCCTCGTCAAGTCGGCGGATGCGGCGCGAGACAACGCCGCGAAGATGCTCGGCAACACGCTCGTCACGATCCAGACGGGTGACGAGGGCAAGCTGGTCAGCGTGGTCCTCATCGAAGAGGGATTGAAGATCGCGAAGGAGTTGTATCTCGGTGTCGTCGTTGATCGTGAGTCGGGCGGGCCGATGCTCATCGCGTCGTCCGAGGGGGGCATGAACATCGAAGACGTGGCGCACAACACTCCCGAGAAGATCATCCACGAGGCGTTCGATGTCGAAGCCGGGCTGCACGGTTATCAAGCCCGCAACGTCGCGTATCGACTTGGCCTCGAAGGCGTCGCCGTTCGCAATGCCGAGAAGCTGCTCAAGCAACTCTGCCAGTTCTTCGTCGATCGCGATTGCAGCATGGTCGAGATCAATCCTCTGGTCCTGACCGCCGAGGGCGATCTGGTCGTCGGCGACGCGAAGGTCAGCTTCGATGACAACGCGATGTTCCGACATCAAGACCTGCTGCCGCTGCGTGATCTCAATGAAGAGGAACCGAACGAAGTGGCCGCTCAGAAATTCGGGCTAAGCTACGTGAAGCTCGAAGGGAATCTCGGGTGCCTCGTCAACGGAGCCGGTCTGGCGATGAGCACGATGGACATCATCAAGTATCACGGCGGCGCACCGGCCAACTTCCTCGATGTCGGTGGCGGTGCGAACGTCGAGCAAGTGACAGAAGCCTTCCGCATCATCCTCGCCGACCCCAACGTGAAGGGCGTTCTCGTCAACATCTTCGGCGGCATTATGAAGTGCGACACCATCGTCACCGCGCTGCTGTCGGCCTACGACACCATCGGCATCAAGGTCCCGCTCGTGGTGAGACTTGAAGGAACCAACGTGGACCTCGCCCGCAAGATGCTGGCTGAAAGCGGCAAGCAGATCACCATCGGCACCGACCTCACCGACGCCGCCAAGAAGGCCGTGGCGTCACTCGGGGCATGATTTGTCCAAACGAAGTGCCACTGCTTCGGAGTCTTCGGAGAAGCAGTGCGAACGGGAATCAACGCCGAAAGAACACTGCTTCTCCGAAGACTCCGAAGCAGTGGCACAACTCGATGTTTTCGAGTTAAACGGTGCCTGCTGCCTGGAAATCTGCAATGCTTCGAGATCACTTTCATCCGCCACTCAAAGGCCGCCGTCATTGGGAGGCGTTTCACTCGGGCTGGGCCAACAACCTCGCTGCTGAGTTGAACCGCATTCTGCCGCCCGATTGGTTCGCGGAGCCGAGTGTGCATTACGGGATCAAGGTCGCTCCCGATGTGGCAACGTGGGAGGCGTCGGATGTTTCGTCGAAACCGACTTCAACACCAACGACCAGTTGGGAACCGGATGCGCCGACGATGACGCTCGACATCGTCCTGACCACAGACATCGTGCAGGTGGACGTTTTCAATGGTGAGGCGGGGCCGGTCCTTGCCGGAGCGATTGAACTCATCAGCCCGAGCAACAAGGATCGGCGCGAGTCTCGCGATGCGTTCGTCAGCAAGTGCGAGTCGTTCCTCTGCGAAGCCATCGGACTCGTCGTGGTCGATATCGTGACCGACCGACACGCCAACCTGCACAACGAACTTTTGAACCGCCTCGGCGAGACATCGGCCTCATCGCGCGGGCTGTATGCCTGTGCCTACCGACCGACGAGCCGCGACGATCACTCCGTCCTCGACATCTGGCATCATTCCCTGACGATTGGCGAGTCGCTTCCCACGCTTCCGCTCTGTCTCAAGAATGGCCCGCGAGTCCCCATCGATCTCGCCAAGGCATACGCCCAAACCTGCGAACAACTCCGTCTCAACGACGGCTTTTGAAACACGTCCTTCTTCACCGCTAACAGCTAATCGCTAAAGGCTAACAGCTTCAATGAGCATCCTCGTCAACAAGCAAACGAAAATCATTTGTCAGGGCATCACCGGCAAGTCCGGGTTGTTTCACTCGCAACAATGCCGAGCCTACGCCCAAGAGCATCGTCCCGGTGAGGCCGTCTTCGTCGGCGGGTGTACTCCCGGCAAAGGGGGCACCGAGATCGACGGCTTCCCCGTTTTCAACACGGTCGAAGAGGCGGTCAGAAAAACGGGAGCGAACTGTTCGCTGATCTTCGTTCCGCCGCCGTTCGCCGCCGACGCGATCCTCGAAGCGAACGACGCGGGGATCGGGCTGATCGTCTGCATCACCGAGGGGATTCCGGTCCTCGACATGGCTCGCGTTGATCGAGCGATGCGGGGGAGTAAGAACCGCCTGATCGGCCCGAACTGTCCCGGCATCATCACTCCCGGCGTGGCCAAGATCGGCATCATGCCCGGCTACATCCACCAGCCCGGGCCAGTCGGACTGATCAGCAAGAGCGGCACGCTGACGTATGAAGCGGCCTGGCAGTTGGGGAACGTCGGCCTCGGCCAATCGACCGCTATCGGCATCGGTGGCGACCCGATCATCGGCACGAAATACATCGACCTCCTCGAAATGTTCCAAGCCGACCCACAGACCGAAGCGATCCTGCTGATCGGCGAAATCGGAGGCAACGCGGAAATCCAGGCCGCCGAGTACATCAAAGCCCACGTCACCAAACCGTGTGCCGCCTTCATCGCGGGTGCCACTGCTCCCCCCGGCAAGCGCATGGGTCACGCGGGAGCGATCATCTCCGGCGGCAGCGGCACCGCCGCCGAAAAACAAGCCGCCCTCGAAGCGGCCGGAGTCGAAGTCGCCAAGAGTCCCGCCGACATGGGTGCCGCCGTGCAGCGGGCGATTGCGAAGAGGAAGTAAACGACATCCAAACCGCTCGTTCGCCGACATCAGCATGGGAGCGGGCGCTGCGTAGGATTGATGGAATACGTGGGCAATGGATGCTGGAGGTGGCTCGATGGCACGAGAGATTTGGTCGTTCTTTACGGGCGCGGGGGGGCTGGATATTGGGCTGGAGCGTTCCGGGTTGGCCTCCACACTTTCTGTCGAGATTGACAGCGATTGCTGTGCGACGATGCGGCTCAATCGCCCGGATTTGGATGTGTGGGAAGCAGACGTGTGCGGTCTGGATGTGGCCGCATTGCGAGAACATCGGCAGCACTCGGCGGATGTCTTTCTGATGGTGGGTGGGCCACCGTGCCAGAGCTTTTCATCCGGCGGCAAGCGGGCCGCGCTTTCGGACCCGCGCGGCAATCTGATTTACACCTATCTCCGCCTGATCGATCAGGTGCGGCCCAAGTATTTCGTGTTGGAGAACGTGGCGCAGTTGGTCACGGCTGCCGTCAAACATCGCCCCATTTCCCAGCGACCCGGCAAGGCCTGGAACCTCAGTTCGTACCATGCGAGTCGCTCGCAGGGCGATCACTCTGTACCGCCGATGGAACCGGAAGAACTTTCCGGCTCCGCGATCAAACAGCTTTTTTCCGAGATGCGGTCGCTGGACTACTCGCTGAACTTCGCCGTGTTGGATGCCGCCGATTTTGGAGCGGCACAGCATCGTTATCGGTTCGTCATGTTTGGGGCGCGCGACGGGCAGCTGATCGCAATACCCCAGGCAACACACGGAGTGTTTGCCACAAAGGGGCCAGACTGGCGAACACTGCGAGACACCATCTACGACTTGCGTCTCGATCCGGGACCGCATTCGGAGTACACGCCCGATATGGCGAAATACTTCGCGCTGGTTCCTCCCGGCGGAAACTGGCGGCACTTGCCTGTCGAGCTTCAAGAAGAGGCGCTCGGATCGGCCGCGTTTGCGGCGGGTGGTGGCAAGACCGGATTCTTCAGACGGCTTTCATGGGATGCGCCATCGCCCACCATCACCGGCCGGTCGAATCGGAAGGCCAGCGCCGTCTGTCACCCCGACGACATCCGCCCCCTTTCCGTTCGAGAGTCCGCTCGCTTGCAGGGTTTTCCCGACGATTGGCAATTCAACGGTTCAATGAGCAGCCAATACATGCAGGTCGGGAATGCGGTCCCGATCGATCTCAGTGCCGCTATCGGCACCGCCATCGTCCAGCACGATGCCGGTCGTACCAAGTCCAGGATCGCCACCGTCACCGACTTTGACCAACTGCTCTTCACCGCCACGGAACGACTGCGCTCCACCGCACGGAACAAACGCGGTCGCAATCCTCGCCAGAAACTCCTATTTGCGGATGCTGGGCCGCCTTCATCGCGGGAGCGACTGCTCCCCCTCGGAAAACGTATCAGTCACGCGGCAGCCTTCATCGGCGGCGGCACGACCGCCGATGAAGCCGAAAACTAGTCGTCCTCGAAGTCGCCAAGGTTCCCGCCGAGATGCAAAGAGCGATTGCGAAGAGGAAGTAGTCTGTCACCTTCACAAGTGATTTTGTTGTTTGTTAAGTTTGTTGATCTATCACATCAGAGGCCATTCGGAGGCAGGCTGAATGGTCTCGGCTGGGAAGGGATATTGCTTGAACGGTAACACTCCTCATCCGATTCCCTATCAGGGGAGCAAGCGGCAGCTCGCACCGCTCATTCTGCCACGGTTTCCGAAGCAGTTTGATCGTTTGGTTGAGCCTTTTGCTGGCTCGGCCGCAATCTCGATTGCCGTGGCCCAGCGCGGAATGGCCAAGTCGTTTTGGATCAACGATGGCCACAAGCCACTCGTCGATTTGTGGTCAGAAATCCTTGACCGCCCGCACGAATTGGCGGAAAGGTACGCCGAACTCTGGCACGATCAAGAGGGCCGTGAACGTCTGTATTTCGACGTTGTGCGGAGCCAGTTCAACGAATCGCATCAACCGCATCATTTCCTCTACCTACTCGCTCGCTGCGTCAAGGCCGTCATCCGCTACAACACAGAGGGTCGTTTCAACAACACGCCTGATAACCGTCGTAAAGGGGCGAAGCCGAGCGAGATGAAGCGGAGATTGTTGGGGGCAAGCAGCCTTCTGTCTGGGCGAACCATCGCCACGGCTTGGGACTACAAAAATGTGCTGGCCCAATGCAGTCCCGAAGATGTGATCTATATGGACCCGCCTTACCAGGGGGTGTCCGGCGACCGAGACAACCGCTATCTGCCAACCGTCATTCACGATGAATTCTGCGAGGAATTGGCCGCGTTGAATCAGCGGGGTTGTCGATACGTTGTCAGCTACGACGGACGCACCGGGGAAAAGGTGTTCGGTGAACCTTTGCCGAAGAGTCTTGGACTATGCCACTTAGAAATCTGTGCGGGGCGTTCATCACAAGCGACGCTGCTGGGAAGGTCACTCATCACTTACGAGTCGTTGTACATCTCGCCGACATTGGCAAATGACGGTCAGAGTCCGCTGGCTGCTCGACCAAAGAGACAGTTGACGCTCATTTAGGGAGGATCCGTGGCAGAAAACTTACCGGCGGACTTCCTTGCCAAATTGCACTCGATCACGGCGAAGCGTGCCAAGACGGTCATTGACCATATTTTGGCACACGGCTTCATCACGACCGAAGACTTGAAGGTGACCTACGGCTACAACCATCCGCCGCGTGCCATTTGCGACGTGAAGGAACAGGGCATCCCCATCGAAACCTACAAGGTGACGGGGAGTGATGGCCGGAGAATGGCCGCCTATAAGTTTGCTGATCCGACACTCGTTCGCGGCGCGACCCATGCCGGAAGAACAGCATTCCCGAAACCGTTCAAACAACTGCTGATCGACACATTTGGGGCCAGATGCGGAATCTGTTCGGCGAAGTATGACAGCCGTTATCTGCAAATTGACCACCGTGTCCCTTATGCGGTGGCTGGTGACAGTGATGACCTAACGACATCTGAGTTCATGCTGGTCTGTCAGTCGTGCAATCGCGCCAAGTCTTGGTCCTGCGAGCATTGCCAGAACGGGCTCGTCGAACGAAAGCCAGACATCTGCCGGACGTGCTACTGGGCGAGTCCCGACAAGTACGCTCACATTGCGTTGGAACTCACTCGACGCTTGGATGTCGTTTGGACTGGTACGGAAGTGCCGGAGTACGAGAGACTGAAAGAACTCTCAGAACACGCCCAACAGTCACTGCCGGATTATGTGAAAGCGGCGCTGCGGGAAGCCGACATGCAGTGACGGTCTACCCTCAACATCAACAGACCGACGGATACTCGTTTCATTTCAACTTCTCGTTTGCAGGAATGTACCATGCCGACCACACAACTCGACCAACTCAAGCAGTTCACAATCGTCGTGGCCGACACGGGGGACTTTGAGTCGATGAAGCAGTATCAGCCGCGGGATGCGACCACGAATCCGTCGTTGATTCTCGCGGCGGCGTCGAAGGCCGAGTATGCGTATCTCGTGGACAAGGCGGTCGCGGATCGGAAGAGTTCGGGGCTGACGGGGGCGAAGCGGGTCGAGGATGTCATCGACCATGTGCTCGTCAATTTTGGGCTGGAGATTTTGAAGATTGTTCCCGGCCGCGTCTCGACCGAGACCGATGCCCGCCTTTCGTTCGACACGGCTGGGACGCTGGCGAAGGCTCGGCAGTTGATCGGTCTCTACGAGGCCCGCGACATTTCTCGCGAACGAATCCTCATCAAGATCGCCTCGACGTGGGAGGGGATTCGCGCCGCCGAAGTCCTCGAACGTGAGGGGATTCATTGCAATCTGACGCTGCTGTTTTCGTTCGCGCAGGCGGTGGCGTGTGCCGAGGCGGGCGTGCAGCTCATCTCGCCGTTCGTCGGACGAATTCTCGACTGGTACAAGGCCGCGATGAAACGAGATTACATCGGCGCGGAAGACCCCGGTGTGCAGTCGGTAACACAGATTTACAACTACTACAAAAAGTTCGGCCACAAGACCGAGGTCATGGGAGCCAGCTTCCGCAACAAGGGTGAGATCACCGAACTGGCGGGCTGCGACCTGCTGACGATCAGCCCCGCGCTGTTGGGCGAACTCGCCGCCTCGACCGATCCATTGACGAGAAAGCTCGACGCTGCCGCTGCCAAGTCGCTGCCGCTCGATAAAGTGACGCTCGACGAAAAAACATTCCGCCTCCAACTGAACGAGGACGCGATGGCGACCGAGAAGACCGCCGAAGGCATTCGCAAATTCTCGGCTGACATCGTGAAGCTGGAGCAGTTGATCGCCGCGAAAGTCGGATGATGCTGTTGGTAGCCTGTTGAAATGTAGGATGGGCACCCTGCCCGTCCGTCTTCAGGAGACACGACGGCCTGGGAGGCCATCCTACGGTTCTGCAACGATTTGTTACTTTGATGCCGTCGATTTCGGTCTGGTCTGAGGAATTCAATCACTTCGCTATTTGAGGAGACCGGTCATGCGCTATACGAACGCCGAATATGCTCTCGTTTGGTCGGTATTGGTCACGACAGCCTCGTGCTTGGCCACGGTGTTTTATTTACGTGGGCCGATGCGCGGCATCTTGAAAGACCGCTGCCCTTCCGATGACCGCGCTGCGTTTTGGTTGGCCTTCTCGAACATCGTGGTGGTCCTGCTGCCAATGATCTGTCTACTGTCCGCCTATTCCGCAGGCGGCACCGTGGAGAGTCCGTTCGTGTCCGAGCTGGCGATCCAAGTGAAGTGGTCGCTGATGGGGCTGTTTCTGTCGGTGATCTGCCTCGCGATTGTCGTGGCCAATATCTCGGCCTTCTCGAACCACATGATCAACGTCGATGAGCAACAAGCCGACAATCTGAAGCGGCTACTGGCCAAGATCGAAGAAGTGCGGGCGCGAGATGTTCTCAAGCACCCGAACGTCGGGTGACCGGCGAGGTCGCAACGACTGCTGGCGACGAAGAAGTCCTGTCCCAGCCTCTGTCACAAGAACGCTTCCTGCACGGTGAACCATGCATCGCCTCGTGATCTCGCTGCTGTTGCTCGGTGCGGTCGTGTACGGCTCGGTGGAGTGGTATCGGCTGCGGCTGGAGCGAAGCGATCACTTCGATTCGGTCGTGGTAATCACGTTGCCCGCCCAGTTCGATCCGCTCCTCGCGCAGATCGAGCTCATCCGACCGTTGCATGAGAAGAAGCAGCCGAACCAACCGGGCGACTGGCTCGAACGGTTTCCCGAGGGAGGTCAGACTTTTGGGCAGTATGTCATCGCGCGCAGTCAGCGGCCGCTGAAGGACGAGTACCAGACGATCTACGTTCAGCCGCTCGGTGAGTTCGATGAGACTCAGCAACGTCTGGTCGAACAGACGGTCGAGTTCATGAGGCACTTCTTCGGGATGCCGGCTCAGTCGTTGGAGGCCCGCCCGCTCGGAGACATTCCGGCAACGGCTCGTCGGATGAGAGAGGACGAAGAGCAAATCCTCACGACATGGATCATGGACGACGTACTGAAGCCGCAGCGTCCCGAGGATGCGGTCGTCATGATCGGTCTCGTGACCTGTGATCTCTGGCCGGGCAACCTCAATTGGGTCTTCGGTCAGGCGTCGATGGTGGATCGCGTCGGCGTCTGGTCACTGCATCGCAACGGCGATCCTCGCGCGAGTGACGCGGC
>JAYVOX010000152.1:0-8914 GCA_043757695.1 Schlesneria sp. | reverse complement strand
TGCTGGGACTGGTATCGAACAGAAATACGGCCGCGACGGGGACGGTTTCTGAGACGCGCGGAGCAGGGTCTTTCAATTCGTGAAAGACGCGTGCCGAGTACGGCCAGGCCACACCGACGAGAGCGAACAGCACCACCAGCGACCCGATGCCGCCGCGCAGCATGGTCCGTCGCGTGAGCAACATGTTCCGCGCCCAAGACTGACGCTGCCACCAAGCCATCACCCCGAAGTAGGCTCCGATCGCCAGAGCACCGATGACCGCCAGCGTTCCCGTTTCAAACCAGGTCAGCCCGTAGTTCGCCGCCGGAAGGGAAGGCCGCGTCATCGCGAACACGATCAACGCGATCACCAAGACACGCAGCAGCAGCAGCCAGAAGTGACGCAACCGCATCCGCCGCGAGTTCTGCTTCTTTCGTTGCAGGATCAGGCGGAGCGCCGGAAACACGAGCCGCTTTGGCTTCGCCCGCATCAGCAGATGCAACAGAATCGGGACCGCCACCAATCCCAGTCCGGCGAGCAATGCGGGGTTGAGTAGCGACATCAGAAAAGTGAACTCGCCCTGCGAGGAAATGCGGAATCGTGGGGGTGGGTCTCACGGCAGACGTGCCTCATCGTAGAGTGGCCCTCCAAAAACTTCATCCGTGAGTTTACGGACGCGCATAGTTTCACCGCGCGCCTGTGTCGAACGCCCCCGAGTCGTGGAGGCGGGATGGCACTGCTTGAACCATGTGGCACACCTCAACGTGTCCAGCAGGGCCACCCAGCCAGGGGAGCCAGCAGCATGGCGGTGAGGAGTGTGAGTGTGTGCTTCATGGTTCGAGAGGTCGCGTGATGTGATGGCTGGCCGGCGTCTATTGAACTCGTGCCTTCAGCGTCGGCTCGCCCGTGATCCAGCCAAGCGACGCCAAAAACTTGTCGGCCTCGATCAAGGTGAGGGTGAAATGCGGATCGTGATTAAAGAAGCCGTGGGGAGCATTCGGAGAGATATGCGCGTCGCAGCGAACCCCGGCTTTCTGCATGTCGGCCGCGAAGTCCGTGAGCACGCTCACGGGGATGAGTTTATCCTTGTCGCCGAGAAACACGATCGTCGGCGGAGCGTCCTTGGTGACGTGATGAGTGGGCGAGAACTCCTTGAACCGTTCGCTCACGCGCTCGTGTCCCCATTGGCCAAGGCCGTTGTTGAACACGGGATTGAAGAGCACCATCGCATCCGGTTTGCAGGAAACGGGGAGGTCGTCCTGCGGGTCATCAAGGCCAGGAACCAAGCCTGTGAAGGCCGCGAGATGCCCGCCAGCCGAACCGCCCGATGCAGCAATGCGATGCGGATCAATGCCCAGCTCCACCGCATGAGAACGCACATAGCGCATCGCTGATTTGGCATCGGCACAGCAAACGGTGGGCGGACCTTTTTCGCCTTTCGGGATGACTCGATATTGCACCCGCACCCCGACCATGCCGAGATACTCGCTCTGCTTCTGGAACTGAGTCGCTCGGCCACCCACCCAACAGAACACGATGGCCGGGCGCTTGCCTGAAGCCTTCCAATCGGCGGGTTTGTCGATCAATAGGCTGAGTTCGCGATCAGCGACCTTTTTGTAAACAAGCGACTCTTCGGCTTGGATCGTGGTGACTGCGACAAGCAGTAACGCCGCAGTGATCAATGGGATGGTCTGTCTCCACAACCTCGGCCGCCTCCCCGAACCCGAATCCACCCACAGATCCTGCTGAGGAGGCCTATTTGAAGGAGCTGGGTTTTCTCGGCACGATGTTGAGTCGCTGGTAGGCAAAGCCGCTGTCAGGCGGATTGTATTCGCCCACAAGCTCCATGCAGGATTTGTCGTTGATGTCGGCCTCCAGATGCACGCACCAGTAGGCGGCATTCACGGTCAATCGACGAAGTCCTTCACTTTGAAAGTCTTGCGCACTTCCCATGGTGACATGGAAGACTCGCACGGTATGCCCGGTGTTTCCGGTCCATGTTTTCACCCAGGCTACCGGTAACGGAACCAATTCAACATTCACCGCGTCATCGTGTTTGCGACCCATCAGCGGCTGGCCGTCCACCAGCGGCAGACAACCTTCGGGCAAGCTGCCACCTTCTTTGTAGGTGCGATAGACATCCGAGGTGCCCCAGATGTCTTTGACGCCTTTCAGGACGGGATGATCTTTGTTCTGCTCCACGATGATTCCGCGAGTGGAATCTTGCTGCCAGCGGCCATGATGATTGCGGAAGGAACCACCCAACACGGCTTCACCGAAGTCAATCTTCTTGCCGTCCTTCCGGTAGTCGAAGTCAATAAATCCGTGGTTGGCGGTGCGGATGCCAATGATCGGTTTCCCGGAATCCAGGTAGTTATAAATGCGTTTCAATTGCTCAGACGGCAGGGAAATGAGGCGGCTGAACAAGATGACCAGATCGCATTTCTCCAAATGTTCGAGGCCGGGAATGTTATGCGTGACCGTTTTGTCCTCCCAGCGAATCTTTTGCGTTGGATCGACATCGTTGTCCTGATTTAGGCTGAACAGGACCGTGCAGTGAAACCCATGGTGCTTGGCCAGAAGCCTCGCCAGCATCGGCATCGAATGCTCACTGCGGTATTCCTGATCCGCCGCGATCAGGACGATGTGTTTGCCGGCTCCTGGTCCCTTGTCACCGGAATACGTCAACCAAAATGGGCTCTCGGGAACAGGATGATCGGCGGCATTCAATCGGTGGTGATTCCCTTGAAGTGTGAGCAACGCGCCCAGGACGAAAGTGAACAGAACGAAGGGAACGGCATTTGGTTTCATGGGTGACATTTCCGGTATCAGAATCGTAGCCACGCTCGCCAGAGCGTGGGCTTTCTCGCACGACCCACGCTCTGGCGAGCGTGGCTACGGGTCGGTCCTAAGTGATTGGGCGGGTACTTCATTGACAGTGTAGAACGCGTTGCGATGCAGCAGCTCTTCCTTGTCGCGAGAACGCAGACGGGCCAGATCCAACTCGTATACAAATCCTTGGTCAAGCCGTTCCAGAGTGATCCCGGCCGAAAGTCCGTCGTCGGCCAGTGAAACAGCTTTCACGCCTGGTTTGTGCTGTTCGATTTCCGGCCCGCCATAGCCGGCGTGGTAGGGGTGAGTAAACGCAGAGATCACATAGGAGTCCGTTGAGCGGCCGGTGACCTGATCCACGGGTTTGGTGAACGTGATCTTGAATCCATTCGGTTCAATCGTGACGCGATGGATTTCGAAAGGCATCTTGCCGCTCCATTCGAGCCGTTCCAAGGCGAACGGTTTGATGCCCCGCACGGGCCAGCCGCGATTTGTACCGCCGCAAAGCAACTTGCCCTCCGGAGTAAATTCGACATTGAGAATTCCGGTGGAAAGGCCTTCGCGGAACGGATAGCACGCTCCCTGCCAGACACCGTTGACCTGCTCCGTCGTGGCCCGCATCAGGATCGATTGAGTGTAATCGCCTAGGAACAACTGGTTTTCAAAGGGGCCAAACTTCCCCTGCGTTTGATTCACGCTGAAAGCCGTAATGGACCGACCCATGCGGATATACGGAAAGATGACGGCATAGGGCACCAATTGTTTGACGCGATTCTTCTCGGTCGCAATGCGAGTTCCTGAATTCGGCAGCTCCGGCACCGGCCCGAGTTCAGGCGAGTACTTGCACCACTCGAAGCTGGCCGGGTGACCGTGAAAGCTGCTCGGCGACACGGCCTTTAAGCTGCAAGAACAATTCCAAGGGCCCTGACTCTCCACATAGAAGAGCGCACCATGCTCATCGTAACCGATTCCACCGGGGCTGCGCAA
The DNA here is from genome assembly GCA_043757695.1 of Schlesneria sp. Lineage (GTDB taxonomy): Bacteria > Planctomycetota > Planctomycetia > Planctomycetales > Planctomycetaceae > Schlesneria. The sequence continues at coordinate 5,116 of JAYVOX010000152.1, read as the reverse complement.
GCCGCTGGCGAATGCAGTCGTCTTCCCGTCAGGAGCAACCTTCAGGATGAAGCCGCGGTTCAAAGCATGCGAGTAATAAGACTCCGACAGGCCGAGCGAAATAAACTGGTTTCCCTCCGCATCGGGTTTAGAGCCGAACGCGTATTCGTGATAGTTCGCATAACCCCACGCATCCGAGATCGTCTCAAAGCGATCAGCCACGCCATCGCCATTTGAATCGCTGACGCGAGTCAATTCGCAACTTTGAGTGACGCGCAACGCATTATCTTTCCAAGCGAGTCCAAAGATCTCGTCGAGTCCCGAAGCGAACCGATGAAACGCAGGAGTTGGCTTGGCCGCATCGACTCCGTCAATTAGATATATCTCACCATGCCGCGTTCCCACAGCCACTCGGCGATCAGGCAACACCGCGAATGCACCCGCTTCGATGACCGTATCTTTAGGCAGGGGAATGTTGACGATCGGATAGAACTCACGCTCGCGTTCTTCGGTTCCCCAACGTTCGCCAACCTCCTCGGCGCGCAGAACTTCAATCGCAGATATTACGATCAGACTCAGCAGGCAGAGGAGTCGCAGGTGACTATTTTTTAAGAGGTTCATAAAGGAACTCCAGAGTAGATTTGCCTTCGGGAATTTGCAGTCGTAGCAGCAACTCGGATCGCTTGGGCTCGTCGGACAGCGATCTCAGTTTCGTTTCGGCTTTGGGAATCGTCAGCCGCAATCGGCCACTTCGGAAGGCACCATCGGACTCTTGGCTGATGTCTCCCGTGAGTGCTCGAAACCAAACGGTTTCCTTTGTAGGAGAATCGAATTGAAGAACGCGATTGAGATGTCGTTGCTCTTCGGATCCCACAGCCGACGACCGATCCTCGATCTCAATCGTGCCACTGCGATACATGAACGTCGGAATCGAGGCTTCGCCGAGGAAGTATCCGCGGAATTGATACCCGACGTTTTTGGGGTAGAGCGGGTTGGGATTGGTCCGAGCCTCTTTGGTCATCACCGGCAGCAGCGGCCACGGAGCATTCTCGTCCGCGAGCTGCACCAGCGAGACATCCTGAGCCAGCGTGATTGGTTCGCTGGCCGGATTGAAGTCCCCGCTTCCCTGGCCACTCCAGTTGACGCTGATAAAGTCCCCCTGCCAGATGGCCGACAGCGTTCCCGTTTCCGCGTTGAAGGCATAACTCAGCTTCTCGGGCAAGCCGACTGCGATGCCTCGAAAGCCCGCCACTCGACTGCGACCACGAAACGTCTTGGCCTGATCATCGACCATCAGTTTCGTGCTTACTCCGCGAATACCGGACGGATCGGCCGCGGATGTCCCGAGCGAGAGGTAGTACCAGATGGCCTCAATCTGCATGTCGGTGTTGCCATCCAGAATTGTCTTATGTGCGGCAATACCATTCGGCCAAGCCGTCGGCATCACGGTCCGGGGACGAAAGGCGCCAGGATTTCGTACATAGCTGCTGAACCAGCCAGGCTGAAGTCGCGGATACGTTGTGAGCAAGTCAATCCCGGTGCTACCTGGCGAGTCTTTTCCATTGAATTTGTGACAAGCGATACAATTCAGGCCCTTATCGCCAAGCAGTTCCCGGCCGGCCGCACGCAGCAGCTTTTCTCGTTCGCGCTCACTTTCGGAGCGACTCTCGGAACTTGGAATCTTCATCTCCGTGCTCTTCAAAACGTCGAGGCGCGTGAAGAGGGACGGCAAATGCTGGAGATTGGAAGTGCCATATTGGGGCATCCGAGTCGCCATGTAATGGCGGACACTTTCGCCGTCGAAGAGCACCTTCTTCATCCAGGCCGGTTGCAGCTTGGCCCCGACGAGCGTTAGCGGAGGCGGGATGCGACCGTCGTCACCCAGTTTTAGCTCGCTGCCTGAAAAGTACGGGTTGTACGCTTCGGGAACGCCGCCAAAGTCATCGCGAACATGACAAGCGATACAGTGAAATGCAGTCAGCGTTTTCGCAACGACAAGATTGTCCGAGTCAGCTTTTGGTTCCTCTTGGAGCGATGCGCCAATCGCTTTGATCTGCGCATCTGCGAGATGGAACTGGGGACTCCGAACACTCGTCTTGGACAAACAGCCGCGAGACAGATCCGCATTGTTCAACGAACCAATTCGAGGAGCTGCGGCAATGCCCGGGAGTGAATGGCACGCTGCACAGTTCAGTTCCTGAAAGTATTTCTTTCCCAGAGCCACCAGCGGTTCCAGCGGGACAAGGGCCTTTCCCTGTTGCGGCTGAACTCCAACCAGGTAACCAGCAATGGCCAGCGACTCTGAGGGAGTCAACTTCATGTCCGGCATGCGACCAGAGCTTCTGACTCGCAACGGCTGAAACAGAAACTCGCTAAGAGACTTCGCACTATATTTGACGGCGACATGCCCCAGTGGGACGGCAATTGGCTTGACGGCTTTTTTCTCTTTGGCCTGCTTGTCTTCGTCTTCGTCGTCTTCATCATTTCGCCTTTTGACGGGCGCGTCGGCGAGCGCTTCCTTCGCACCGTGGCACGCCACACAGCCGACCGAGTGATACAGCGTCTTGCCTTGTTGCCGATCAATCTGCTCAGAGACGCCGGTATGAAAAGGCGTTTTCCCCTGAGCGACCAAGAAGTGAGTCAGAGCTTCAGCGATCTTGTCTCTTTCGGCCTCCGGTTGCGATACCAGCACGTCCGGCATGGTTGTCCCAGGATGGGCTGCCGACGGCGATGCGAGGAATCGGCGGAGGTATCCCGGCGAGATCCGCGCGCCGGCTTCGGCCAAGTCAGGCGCCGCTTTTTCCGGCAGAGAGCTGCGTTGGGTGCCACCGTGACACGCCGCACAGCGCAGTTCAGAGATCAGCAACTCCCCCGCCTGTGACTGAGTGAGCGGGTGGTTGCCAGGCAGAGCCGGGTCGGCAGCCGCGACAAACGAGTTGGCTGTCACGAGCCAGCAAGTTACAAACACGGAGATTCGTTTCATGAGTGTTTCGGTCGCTGCTGAATGATGTGGATGGTGCTGTTGCTTGCTGCCGGACGAAGCCATGATCAAGCGATCCGGTACGCTTCTTGAGTGTGATGACAATGTCACGAACGCGGTCCGTTCGCGAGATTCTCAAGCAGATATCGAATCACCAACATTCTCACATGCACTTCCGAGCCGCGTCCCTCGCGCAGGCCGTGGTCTCGATTGGGATAGACCATGTAGTCGAACGGCTTCCCGAGTTCGATCAGCCGGTCCACCAGCCCTTCGATGATTTGGATATGCGTGTTGGTTTCTCCGGAGCCGGTGATGATCAACAATTTGCCGCGTAGGCCGTCAGCGAAATTGATCGGCGCAGACTTCTCGTATCCGTCCGGGTTCACTTCACGCGTCCGCATGTAGATTTCCTGGAACCACGCGTTGTAAAGATGCGGCTGAGGCTTCGGCACGACAGCGATGCCCACATGGTAAATGTCGGACTTGCGAAACAGGGCGTTCAGAGTGTTCGATCCGCCGCCGCTCCAGCCCCAGATGCCAACGCGCGACAAATCGACATACGGCCGGGTCCGACCCAACTCCTGCAAGGCCGCCGCCTGATCCTCGGTGGAGAGCGGGCCGAGACTGCCGAAGATCGAACGTCGCCAGGCGGCTCCCTTCGGCGCGGGCGTGCCGCGGTTGTCGATCGACACGACCAAGTAGCCCATGTCGGCGACCACTCGGTGAAAGTCAACTTGAGCCGCACCCCAGCTATCCAGCACCGTCTGCGCGTAAGGCTCGCCATAGACATAGACGAAGACGGGATACTTCTTCGTCTCGTCAAAGTGTTTTGGTTTGATCAGCCACGCATCGACTGACACACCGCCGCCAATATCCAACTGGTGGAATTCCGTGGGATGCGTGATGAGTGGTTTCATCCTTCCGCGAAGTGCGGCATTGTCCTCCAGCACTTTGACAACACGATGTCCCGGCAGTTCGATCAGTTCGACGAGGGGTGGTGAATCCAGAGTCGAATACGTGTGAAAGGCCCATTGGGCATCCGGCGAGAATCGGTAATCGTGAGTCCCATGCTGATCCTTTGGGGTCACTCGTTCCAGAGTTCCCGAACCATCGAGCGGGACGCGATGCAGGTACTTCTGCGTGCCGTTGTCGGGCGACGCATAGAAGTAATACCAGCCACCTTTTTCATCGACGACTGCCCGGTCGATGATGTCGTATTCGCCCGGCGTCAGCAGCGACAGTTCCTTCCCTTCGCGCGAATAGAGAAATGCGTGTCGCCAGCCATCCTTCTCGGTGACAACGACAAAGGCTTCTCCGTTACGAACCCATGTCAGGCCCGAGTTCTTGCCCTGCGCTGAAACTGCCCACGCGGCATTGGTCTCGCTGTAAATCTTTTTGACCTGTCCCTCGACCGTGGCCAGCAAGAACTCCCGCTTGTCGCGAAAGCGGCTCATCGTCTCGATCAGGATTTCGTCCGAGTAGCATGGACTTCCAGTCCGTGCCGTCTTTGCGTTGTCTTCTTTCTCCCGATTGCCGCCATTTTGCACGGGCTGGAAGCCCATGCTACGGTTGCCTGCCCACTCAAGCTGGCCGAGGTAGAAGCCTTCGGGCGGAGTCTCGATGGGAAGCCATGTCATTTGTTTCTCAGCGACATCCACGAGCGCAACACGGAGTGCTTCGATCTTCTCTCCGACTCTGGCAAATCGGTCGCGCCTGACCCCTGGGTAGGACGGATCCTCCGGCACCAGCACCGCTCGGCGTCGGACATCCGTCGAGTCGGACTCAACGAAAAACACATGCGAACTGTCGGGACTCCACGCCAAGTCGCGAAACGAAACTTCGCGCTCGGGTAAAGAAGGTGTCACTGGCGTGGTCTCGCCATTCGAAAGATCTCGCAAGAACAGGTTTCGATCTTTGGATTCCAGAATCCACTTCCCGTCAGGCGAAACCGACGGTTGACGAGCTTTCTGAATCTCTTTCCGTGTCGCTTCCTTCACGGGTTGCCCGGTGCGGGCCTCATAAACGACTTGGATCGGTTCGTTGGTTTTTGGATCGCGTTCCTGAATCCTGTATCCCGAACTGTCCGGCAGCCACTCCGCAGAAAACTCCGCCGCCCGAAACTCGCGGCGTTCGTAAATCGCTCGGATGCGCGGCTCC
>JAYVOX010000151.1:0-8947 GCA_043757695.1 Schlesneria sp. | reverse complement strand
AGACATTTGGATTCCTTCCGGTCGCATCTTGACGGCAGGCTCCCCACCGAGCAAGCAACCTCGCGAAGTACGCCGCACGGGTGACGAGCGTTGGATCGAGAGTCGCACTCGATCGTCATCGTCCTACTCTTCATCCGTGCTCCGGCCCTGCCATCCGTGCGATCACACTTCTTCAAATCAGAGGGAATCGCACGGATGGCAGGGCCGGAGCACGGATGAAGAGAACCGATTTATACTTTCCACAGCCCAAAGTGAGACATTTGAATGTCGCCACGTTTCGCCAGAACGTGGGCTGTTTGAGCGTCACACCCGCACTCTGGCAAGGTGCAGCTACGGCTCACTTCAGCCCGTGCGAGGTATAGTCATGCGAGTAAGAACAGACCGATGCGAGTCATGGAACGCCTCGTCTACGTAGCTCAGGCATTCCATGACTGAGATTCCTCGTCTCGGCTACTCGGCGCACGGAACGAGCTTGCGGTACACGTGAAGGTCATCGCCGCGCGGCATGACGACGATTAACAGCGCGTGTGTCGGATCGGTCGGGTCGTAGATCGGCAGGTCGTCGAGATCGGAGCCACCTTGGGGTCCGACGGCCGAGACCAATCCGAATATCCCGCGCGGCATCGCGACCGAGTGCTGATAGAGCCACCGAAACAGATCGGCCTGCTGTTGAATGTCGGCGGGAAGTTGAATCCCCGCGTAGTCGGGAGCTGCCATCGCCGCCCTGCGAGCGTTCACTCGATAGACGCGACTTCCGAGAGCGACACCATTCCTGTCTTGAACGCTTTGATCTCGGTTCGTCCACCAAGCCGGTTGGCGATCGTAGGACCAAGTTCCCTTGGGACCAAAGCACGCCACGAGAGCCGCACTTCCGAACTGACTCCGCACGCGCATCGCGAGTTCCTGAGGAATGAGGTGCGAGTCGAGTATCGCACGCGTGATCTGTCCTTCGGCAAGCCCCTTCCAATCGACAACCGATTCCTCAACCAGACCGGGGATCGAGAACGTGCGATTCAACTGCGGAGTCCACTTCGCCAAGTCCTGCGTCGCGGTGTACTCGACCGGGATGCGACCGGCCAGACGCGCTGCGGCCGAAGGACGTTGTCCCGACGGGTCGTATCCCTGTCGTTGTCCGCACTGAATGGTGGCCACGTTGTACTGACCATATTGCTGGTACAGCGCATCCATGGCCGTCGTCGTCGCCAACGGTGAGAACGTCCCCTTCTTCACGGCGCTCTGCACGGCGCGCGAGGACGACAGAAACAGAAGCTCGAACCGATTCGTTCGCACGACCGAGCCATCCTCACCCACATCGCGCAACACCAGTGCCCGTCGCGCTTCCGCCGTCGTCATGTACGAGTTTGAAATCCAAACCGTCAGAGCCGTCACGAGAATCGTGGCCGCTGGAAACGTGACCCAGGTGAACTTGCGCGCCTTCAACCAACCGAGACCGATGTAATCGACCGGACCAATCACCACGACAAAGCCGAACAACAATCCCCCCAGCAACCACAACGGCACCATTCGCACTCCGCTGGGCATCAGTCGTTCGAGCAACTCACTCGTGGAGGTCACCAACTTCAACCCGAGCGAACCGCCACGAGCTTGGCCCGAAGCATCTTGAACCACAATGTTCGTGTCCGACTGACCGTCACCATTCGTGTCGATGCGAACGGCCACAGTTCCCGACGGCCCGCTCTCAACACCCAGGATCGTTCCGTTCGGCAGACCACCCTGCGCCTGCAACAGCCGCAAGAAGGGAGACACGACCGATGCGAACTTGCCGGTCTTCACGATGGACTCACGCTGCTCTTCGCGAAGTCTCCACAACGCCGCCGTCGCACGCCGCCACGGCTCACTCTCAAAGTCGGTTATCGCCGACTCCTCTTCCACACGAATGACCGCACGCCCCAAACCGATCGTCGTGGTGAAGAGGCTCCCCTCGTCGCCAATCGTGCCGGGGACGAGCTTCCCCTTCGAGTCAGGTTGAAAGACGAGGCCGCGCGCATCCGTCGCCGTCAGCGTCCGCAAAAACTCGACGTGATACGGTTCGAGCACGCCGGTCGGTTCGACGTACACGCTTCCCCCCGCGCGAACCCACGCCGCCAGGGCTTCGAGCTGCGGCTTCTTCAGCGCGCGGAACTCGTCGCCGAACAGCACAACGAGTTCATACGCGCAGTACGCGAGCGGCTCTTGCGGGAGGTCTGGCGGTTCGAGCGAGGCGAAGACCGTCTGGGCTTTGCCTTCCAAATCCGCGACCGCGAGTGATTCCAACGCGAGCCGCTTCTGCACGCGGTCTCGTTCGAGCGAACGCTTCGGGCTGAGTCGCGCCGTCGCCGTCAGCGCGACAAAAGTGCGCGTGGGCGCAGGCATTCTCGCCACGCGCAGCACGTGCCGTCCCACCTGCTCCGTGAATCGCTGGCCGCGAAACGTGACATCCACCAGCAACTGGTCGATCTCGTTCGGGTCATTCACCGGCGGTAGCACGACGCGAATCCGCTGCTGCGGTCCCGTGAGAGCCAACTCTTCTGTGGTGAGCGTTGCCAGCACTTTGCCCTCGTGGCGCAGCACGAATTCAAACCGCCCCGTGACGAGTGACTTGCTTTTGATGTTTACGTCCCACCACGTCGGGATCGGCCGCCCCATACCGACCGGCGGCTGGTTCGAAGACTGCTCGATCTCAATGAGTCGCTCGGACGCGGGCTGGACCTGCCCAAAGGCAGAGGCTGTCACGAGACACAGGACAGAGATCACGGTGGCCACACATCGTTTAACCGCGTGGCCCACGCCCCGCGCGCTAAGGACTGGCGTATCAATCAGTGGCTGAGGTAGCCGAACTCGTGAGAGTTCGGACTGAAGTCTCACGAGTTCGGCTACGCCAGTGATTGATGCGCCGGTCCTTAGTGAGAAATAGGCTCCGACTTCATCCAGCGCGCGGGGCGTGGCCCGCGCGGTTAAACGAGCGAATCGAGATCGGGAAGTTCGTTGAGACCAATTCCTGCTTTTCACTCGGTACTCCGCACTCCCTCTCATCCCGGCACCCCGCTCGGCTTCTTCTGGAAGTACCACCATTCGAGCGTCAGGAATGCGAGGCCCGCCAGTGCGAACCAGCCCCACAGCGGTTGGTCGCTCTTCACGGTCGCCTCAGCCGCACTCACCGCCACTTCGGGGAATTGCAGCTTCGGCACCGAGACCAGTGACGATTCGCGACTGGCCATCAAGCTGATCCCCACGTTGATCGGCTCCGCGCCGCCAGTCACTGCGTAGAGACCGACATAAGGGGCTTCGATACCGCTCAAGATTCCATTCCCATCGCTCTTGCTGGTCTGAGTAAAACCGTGCGGCCCGGTCACGGTGTACTCGGTGTCAGCGACGAGCTTCTGCGGTGGCAGCGAACCGGTCGGCGAACCCTTCGCTTCCGACAGTGACGCGCGCTGCAAGGCGACTTGAATCGCGTTCTGGATCAGGATCGGAAAGCCGACGCGATAGACGAGCGAGGACCGATCGGGGTGGAAGACGAACTGGAACTCCGTCCCCGCTTCGCTCGGCTTCTCCAAGATCAACGGGCCGGTGCGTGACTGGGCGAGAACCTCGTAACCCGCCAGTTCAAAGTCGCGCTCCGTCGTCCCCTTCTTGAGCTTCGGTTCATCGCCAATCTGCACGTCGAGCAATTGCACGTGCTGCAGCAAGGGCGACGTGCGTTGCCAATCGACGATCTCCGCCAACCCCGGTTCCACTTCGAGCAGCGCTGCGATTGCGTCGGGAACATAGCCGACGTTGAAGGCCACGTGAGCGGGCGGTCCCGTGGAGATCGGGCCATCGGCAAACTTCAGATCGACGGCAGCCGGTGTCGATTCGCCGCTCGGGTAAAGATTGATGTCGGGGATCGTGACCAGTGCGTTGCGGAACGACTCCATGTTCTCGGGGCAGTAGACGGCGAGTGGCCTAGGTTTTGGCAGGTTCAGGAACGCGACGTTGTCCGCTTCGAGCGAATCGAAACTGTCGGGCTTCACGCGCAGCTCCAACGACACCGCGATCTCGGTCGAGATTTTGAAGACGAGTCGCTCCGCCTTGCCGTTGTCGATCGAGACCGCTTCCTGCTTGATCGACTGCCCGTTCTGAAGCAGTTGGTATTCGCAGAGGACGCGCGCGGTCGGCGGTCCCTGCTCACCTTCCGGTTGCTTCGTCCCTTCAATCCGCGCGAAGACATCCCAGCCCGACTTGGACCGCCGCGCGTTGAAGTCCACGATCCCCACGTTCGGCCCGCCGTAACCGAGTCGCTGATAGTTCAGCTTGAACGGCAACTCGAACTCGACATCCTTGGGCACGTTGCCGTCAGAAAGCAGCATGACCGAATCAATCGGGAATGCGCGCGACAAGGCCTGTGCCAGACGAAACCCGTCTTCGAGTCGGCTCGACACATGCTGGACCTGAAGCTGACTGAGTGCTTCGCGCAGCAACCGCTTGTTGTCGGTGAAGTCCGTCAGCTTGCGCGCCGACGAATGAACCGCGATCAAACAGAGACGCTGGTCGGGCAGCAGGTCTTCGATCAGCTTGCCGACCTTTTCCTTCGCCTCATCCAACCGCGACTTGCCCCCCGCGACATCGAGTGCCGCCATGCTGGCCGACGTGTCGATCAGGACCGGCAGATACTGAGCACGCTGCGCCCCGCTCGACCAATACGGCTGCATCGCTCCCAGCACGAGACAGCACAACAACAGAATTTGGAGCAGAAGTAAAAGATTTCGTTTGAACTTCTGGAACGGTGAGTTGACTCGCTGATCGCTGATGACCTGCCGCCACAATGCCAGCGACGGGAGATCAACACGCGGTCGTCTGAGCTTCAAAAAGTAGAAGACGATCAAGGGCACCAGCAGCAGGAACCACCACGCATTGATGAGCGCTGAGAAACCGGGCAATGTCATGGTGTGGCTCCGTGTTGAAGGTTGAGGGTTGAAAGTTGATGGTAGAGCGAATCCACGTCAGCGCATGTCACCCCTCGATGGCGATACATCCTCGGCACCCTCAACTCTCGACCCTCAACCTTCAACCTCATTGCACCCACCCTTTCCGCTTCAGCACGTCGAACATGATCGTGTCGATCGGCGTCGCCGCGTCGAGGCACGTGAATCGGCCGCTGCGCTGACGACACAACGTCGAGAGATGTTCCTGCAACCCATTCAGATGCTCGTGATAGAACCCGAGCAGGTCGCCGACCGACGAGACATCCAGCGTCATGCCGTTTTCCGAATCGACGAAACGCAGATCACCGGAGAGTTCCGGATTGAGTTCCACGCTGCTGAGAAGCTGCACGCCGAAGACTTCCAAGCCCGCGCTGAACAGCATGTTCATCGGACGTTCGAGCGCCCCGAACGTCAGAAAGTCCGACAGCAACACGGCGATCCCTCGACCTCGATGCTGCCGCAACACCGCTTCGACCGCCTCTTCAATCGGGAAGTCACCTCCCGGCGGGATCGACTCCAAGAACGAGAAGACTCGCTTCAGGCTGGCTCGACCCGTCGTCGGTGGCGAGATGAGTGGCGTCTGTCCCGCGTGCTGGCAGGCAAACAGGCTGACCTTCTCGTTGTTCATCAGGCCCATCACGGCGAAGCACGCGGCGAGTTGCTTGGCTCGCTCGAACTTGTCGCCAAACTGCATCGAGGCCGAAGCATCGACCAGCACGACCACGTGCATCTCCTCTTCGTGCCGGTACTGCTTTACGTAGGGCCGATTGAGCCGGGCGAAGATGTTCCAATCGACATTGCGCATGTCGTCGCCCGCAACGTAATCGCGGTAGTCGTTGAACTCGGTACTCGCCCCGCCCTTCCCGGCCAGATGCTCACCGCGACTGCGATTGGTACGTCGCCGCATCGGCAACATCCGCATCCGCTCGACCTTGCCGAGCGTGTGGTTGTCGAGCAACGCGGTGAATTGTTTGGTGTTATCCATGATTTTGTTTCTTGAGCAATCGACGCTGCGGTCATATCGCGAGAAGTAGGATGGGCACTCTTGCCCGTCCGGTTTTCTGTCTTCAATTCGGACGGGCAAGAGTGCCCATCCTACAGGTTCATTTCTTTCCGCACTTCACTTCACAGAACTGTCGGGACGCGGATGGCGGCACCGCAGTCTTTGCATTTGAGAACTTTGCCCGACGACTTGGCGTCGATGCGATAAACCTTTTGACAGTTCGGACAGGTCACGGACATCCCCGCCACGGTGGTCTTGTCCAAAATCTTCAGCAAGTCGGCGGGAGTCTGAAAGCGATCGGCCGGAGACTTCGACAACATGCGGTAGAGCGTGGCGAGAACTTCCAATGTCACGTCCGATTTCTTGCGCGGATCGGGCGGATGCTTCTCGGCGTGAGCCTTCAGTTTCGCCGCGCGGCCTCCTTCGGAAAACGGGGGACTGCCGGTCAGCAGTTCGTACCACAGGCAACCGAGCGAATAGATGTCGCTGCGGATGTCGGCCGATGCGAAGTGGGCGGCCTGTTCCGGCGCGAGATAGTCCACGAACGGATCGAGGTTCAAGCTGTCCTCGCGCGGTTCCGGCGGTGTCTCTTCGACAGGCTGCGACAACCCCAAGTCAGTCAGCTTCACCGTGCCAACCGTGTGGACGAGCACGTTCGTCGGCTTGAGATTGAGATGGCAGAGCTTCTGTTCGTGCAGGTATTGCAAGGCTCGCACGGCGGGCTTGATTAACTCGACCGACTGCCGCGCCGAACGCGGCCCCAATTTGGAAAGGTACTTTCCCAGATCGTGTCCGGGGACATGTTCCTCGGCGATAAACAGCCGGCCCTCGCGAACTCCCGCTTCATAGATCGAGATCAGGTTGCCGTTGTTGAGTGCGGGCAAGCGACCGGCCAGCTTCGAGAAGCGAGCTGAAAATGCGGGATTGTTCGTCCGCGCATCATCCAGCACCTTCAACACGACCGTTCGCCCCGACGAGGCATTCGTACCGAGTCTCACTGCTCCGCGCGGCCCGCTGGCGAGCGGCCTCGTGATGCGATACGTCCCCAACAGCAACTCATCCGGCGCATCGACGTGCATGAGCTGAAACGTGGTCTGCCCGATCTTGAATTCCTGCCCCGGCAACAGCGTGAACTTGGAGGTGTCCTTCCCCTGAAATAGCACGGGGTTGGAAGTCCCTTCAAGGCGCCGCACTTCCAGCTCATGATCGCGCACGATCAACTCAATATGTTCGCGAGAGATCTGTTTGTCCCACTCGCACGCCCAACCCTGCTCGGGCTTGCGACCGAGGCGCAGCCGCTCCCCCTTGGGCAGCCGCCGCTTCCAAGTCTCCTCCGCCTTCGCGCCTTTCGCCGTCAACACCAGCATGATTCGTTCATCTCCGGCAGTGTTTCGTTAAGGACTCGCGCATCTTCAACTGGCGGTAACAATCTGATGATCGAGGTGAGTCGGGTGCCGTGAGGCCCCGGGTTCTTCGCCGAAAAGTCCGGGGCCTGACGGCACCCGGCTCACCAAACTCCGACAGTGATTGATGCGCCAGTCCTCAGTATCAAAACTCTCGTCAATTGAACCAGAACCCAAACCCGAGGAACTGCCCACCGAAGGCACGGTTGATTTGCTGCCAGGTGTCGGGCTGAGTCAACTCGCCCTCTTCGAGGTACGGGATCGCGGCCGTCCCCTGCACCCACAAGACGATGTCGAGTTGCCTCGGTTCGAGGAACACCCGGCGCAGGTTGATGCCCCGCGTCGGCTTGCCGCGCCAGAATGGAAGCAGCTTTTTTCCCTGGACGATCTGCTCGGCTTCGTCCAGCGCCCGAAACCAGCCATCGACCATCTCCCGCGTCACTTCGATGTTGAGCGCCCCATTCTGCTTTGAGCCGGGAATCCACTCGCGGTCGTTGTCGGTCTCAGCCTGAGCCCGCTTCAACATCTGGCGACTGAGCAACAGCGCCTGCTCGATGTGCTTCAACGCCGCCTCCATCCGCTTCGGCTCGACCAGCGGGAACCGCAGCATGTGGATGATGGCCACGGCATCAGCGATCTCTTCAAACTGGAACCAACCTCCCTGACGATTGCGGTTCGGTTCGAGCAGGAAGGGATGCGGCACGGCCGCGTGCTGAAAGAGTCGATGGGCCGCGACATCGAACAACTCCTGTCCGTCATACGCGAGCATCATCTCCGACAGAGCCGACAGCAGGTGGCAGTAGCCACGCAGCCAATCGACATCCGCCCGGTCGAAGACGATCACGAAGTCGGCCTCGCGCCCGTTTGGCGTCAGTTGGAACTGCCTCATCACGGGAAGCAGCGTCAGGGCGCGAGTCTCTGCTGTCCCGAGGTTCATCGTCACGCGACCGACATGCAGCGGCAGCTTCACCTCTTCACTCGTGATCTTGGCCAGCGTCGCCTCGACCCGCGCGAGGTCATCGAGCCACTCTCGATTGATCTCCCGCAACCGCGCGTATGTCAGCGGCTGCGGCGGCGCAGGAACATCCGCAATGGCAGGCCGTCCCGAGAATTCAAACCGTGGCCGCGGCCCATACACCGCCAGCTTCTGCCCCAGCTTTTGAACGGCACTCACAAACTGAACCGTCCCCAACCCGAAGCGAGCTTTGTCGTCCTGCGGCTGCTCCTTGAGATGAGTCTCCAACGCGGCAATGCCTTCATCGAACTTGCCCGACGACAAAATGGCATCCACATCGGGAGCCGCACCCCACGCAGGAAGCGTCAATCCACAGACGGCTAACAAAATCGCGAATCGAATCATGGAGATCCCCTTCATGTCAGCTCGACAATTACTTGCTCAGCTCGCGACCGAGAAAGAATTCAACCACGGATTTCACAGATGGCACAGATAAGACAAGAGTCCGAGATGGATAAAATCCGCCTTTGCCTTATCCGTGATATCTGTGTTATCCGTGGTTCAATTTCTTCGGGGTCACATTGTCTCAGTGAGACCTTTCACGCACTCTTGGACCAGTTCG
>JAYVOX010000150.1:0-31957 GCA_043757695.1 Schlesneria sp. | reverse complement strand
CTCGCTCGGTGTCGGCAGTTCCACCGCCGCTGGCCAGCATCTTGTCGCGGCTCCCCGAGCCTCGACCGCCAAAGCCTTCACCAGCGCCGCCTGATCCCCCTTTGGAACCATCGCCCTTGCCGACTTCCAAACCGGCGGCGCCCATCAAGGCCGGGCCATCACCGAGAGAGGCCAGACTGACACCCAAGCCGCCTACAGCAGAAGTTCCGTTGGCGGCACCACCACCCGCTTCGACGAACTCAGCCGAGGCATCGTTGTATTGCGCGTCTTGTTCCATCGTGGCCGGTGGCTCGGTCAGCGATTCAGTATTGAGAACTGAAGGCTCGACCGGTGTCTCGCCGATCTCGAAGTGTTCTACGGCCGCTTGTTCGTCAGCGGTGTCCACTTCGGAGTCGATGAAGATCACCTCTTCCAGCATCTTTCCTGCTGCCGGTGCGCCAATGACAACACCCAAAACGAGCAAGATTGCGACATGGGCACCAAAGCTGGCCCCCCAGAATTTGGCGTTCGCTTTGACCCACTCCGCGCAAATCACTTTGAATTCGGCGGGAGTGGGAATGACGGATCGCAACAATTCCATGAAGTTCATAACTCACCTCAATTACGGGAAAGAAACACCCGCTGCATCACTGGGCACAATTTGCACCACGTTGAAACAAATCTGACTGCCCTACAAGCCGATTCGCGCCAGAAGCCAACCAGCTCTGATGCCCGCACCGAAACAACAAGACGACTCAACTCTGCTCCGTGACACGCTCCACCGTTGCTGGAATATCTCCATCGGGTGGCCAAGCGAATTCATCATTAGCAGGAGACTCACCGACTTCAAGACCTGTGTCGAGCCACTTCTCGATGGAAGCATGATCTACTTCTGGTGATCTCGCCAACAACGCACGACCGCGCTCGATGTAACGGTTCGTCCAGACGGCAACTACGAAGGTGACAGCCAGCGAACCCCAGAGCCAGTACGACCAAACATACCGAGATTGCTGCAAGGCGACTCGCGCTGGGTTCTCACGCCAGCGGATTCGTCCGATCAAGAGCGGTGCCCAGCGAGTCTTGTCCAGCGGGTCTTGATACGAGAGCAGCTTGTGGAAGTACCCGACGAATTGAGCCTCTTCATGCACATCGGGATGAATCGGCAGCTCGGGCGGCTTGTCGTAGAAAACGAGGCAATAGAAATTTCCGCGCGACTCATCCGTCACGCCCCACGCTTCATAGACCGTTTTGACCCCCGCTGAATTTTTCGGAGCCTCGAAGGATGCGGAGCGACGCAGGCTGAGTTTCAGCGCAATCAGCTCACCGCGATGCTTCTCGGGAGCTTGAGCCAAGTGCGTGAGATAACGATCTCGGTGAGCACGCTCCCACAGCTCATCAAACGTTTGCGTCATGCTCCAGCGCATCAGTCGCCAGTAAGACGGCATCTCTTCGGCAGCCAAAGGAGACTTGTCGGAGACCGCTTGAAATTGCTCTGCCGCCTCCGCTTCTTGCATCGCCTGCAAGTCATTGGGGCCGGTGACCAAGGTCTCGATGAACGCTTCGCTCGACTTGGTTGCCAGTGGAGCCGTGTCATCCCGCTTCTCTTGACGAGTCTGGTAGATCGTCAGACCGATCAGCGTCAACAACGTCACCATGCTCGCGAACCGGAAGAGGTCTCGGCGAGAAAAGAGCGGCGGTACGGGAGCGTGCGGATTGAACGGCATTGAGAAATGACGACCACTATAAGTTCGACGGAACCAATCTTGTCACCAAACTCACGGACGAAGAGTGTGATCGAGCCCTAGACGTACGGCGTTACCCGTCTTCAGCCAACTCCACAAAGCTCAGCTTGGACAGCTTCTCGCCATTGGCCAGTGTCTGTTTCGTACAGACATCGACGACCCTCATCAGTTCGTCGTACTTGAGTCTTGAGCCGACTTGAATGATGACCTGATCGAAGCTCGCTCCCGAGTCCGGACCGAGCACCTGCTTGAGGCGATTCTCAAGGGCCGTCAGACCGGACACTGTCCCTTCACCGATCGCCATCGTCGCGATCTTGCCTCCGGGTTGGGAGAAGATCGAGATCACCAAGGAGTTCAGTCCTTTGACCGCACTGTTGTTCTTGGTGTCGGCACCCGCCTGCTGGCCCGAGTTCACGTTGGTAACCGGTTGCGGCGGCGGCAACTTCAGATTGATTTGCCCTTCAATGGGAGCGGGCTTAAAGGTCAGAATGAAAAACGTCAACAACTGAAAAGCCATATCCAACATGGCTGCCAGATTGAGTTCGACGGATTCACCGCCTCCCTTTTTTTTCTTCCTGCGGCGCATGTTGACCGACTTCAATTCTGAGGGATTCAAATCGACCGACCGCAACTCAGAGAAACTCAGGTCAGCGGCCAGACGAAACAGACGGAGAACAATACGCTCATTCAATCGGGTGAGCCCAAAGCCCTGTGCCGGCAAGCCCGCACGGCTCCACAACCACAAATCGCTTTCATTCTTTATTCATCGCCTTGAGGGCGAACTTGCGAAAACCCTTGTTCTGACAGGTTGTGATGACTTTGTTGACTTGCTTGAACGCGGCTTGCTTATCGACTCTCAAGACAACCGTGCCGGGAAGGTCATCGTCGGGCTTGAATTTGGGATTGTTTTGCTTGGCGGCGTTTCGACTGACCTTGGCTTCTGCCGCAATGTACGGATCGAGGTCTTGAGGATAACCA
This sequence comes from Schlesneria sp., assembly GCA_043757695.1. Taxonomy (GTDB): domain Bacteria; phylum Planctomycetota; class Planctomycetia; order Planctomycetales; family Planctomycetaceae; genus Schlesneria. The sequence goes on along the minus strand of JAYVOX010000150.1, from coordinate 29,258 downwards.
TAGAGGAGCAGCTTCCCATCTTTGTCGATGTTCAAGATCAGTAGCTCTTCAGTCCCTTCGGTATCCACGGGGCGAGCGGAGCCGACCACAGGCAACTTCAGGCTCAGGTCCATTGACGCCGCCTTAAAGTTGCTGACCAGCATGAAGAACGTGATCAACTGAAACACCATGTCGAGCATGGGCGTCAAATTCGGCTCGGCATTGGCTGCGGTGTTCATCGAGCCAGACATGGCTTACCTCGGCGACAACTCATCAACTGATCGTGGAAAATCCGAAGCCGTTAATAAGAAGTGGCTTCGGCCGATTTCGGGCCAAGCTCCCTTCCCCGGCAATCTAAGCCTTGGGAGGTTGACTCGCCGTCGGAGCTGCTGCCGTAACGGCGGGAGCTTTCGCGGCGGACTTGGCGGCTTGAGCCAACTTCTTGATGAAGTCGTCCGCTTGAAGAGTCGTATTTGCGGCGATCGACATCACTCGGTTCTTAAACACCGCAAACAGATAGATCGCGGGGACCGACAGAGCCACCCCTTCAAAAGTCAGCAGCAACGCTTCCGAAATCCCTTCCGCCACCTCACTGGCTTTAAGCTGCGTGTCTGACATCGCGATCACGCTGAAGCTCTTGATCATTCCCTGCAAAGTTCCCAGCAGACCAATCATCGGTCCGAGCGTGCCGAGCACGGCCAACATGCTGATCTTCTTCTCCATCTCGACGACCTGCACATCAGCGACTCGCTCCATCACGTCGCGTGCCTCATCCAACCCTCCGGATAATTCGCCCATTCCCGCCGCCGCAACTTTGGTGAACAGGCAATCTCGCTCTTTAATGCTCGAATAGATTCCCTTGTAGTCCCGCTTCTCCATCTTCTGCTGGATGTCCTGCATCAGGTCCGGTGGCATGGCCACTGTGGGACGCAGTTCCAGAAACAACCGGCTGGTCATCGCCACGAAGTAGATGGACAACCCTAAAATCACGGCCCCGATCGGGCCGGATGTTTTGATGACCCACCACACGAAGCTCTTTTCGCCTCCCGCGTGAGGTTCCGCCGCTTTCTTTTCGGACTTCGCTTCCGGTTCGTCTTGTGCGAACGCGACGGACGGTGCCAGCCACGGGACATCCAAAGCACTCGTCACAGCCAAGAACAACATCACACCAGCGAGACACTTCACGAAATTGAACGAGCCGGTCATCAAGCGAACCTTGTTGGGGTGATCTCGGACTTGGGTGGACACAGAGTGGAAGGAACTCTGGTTGGAATGAACCCGGGTTCAAATGAACTTTGCGGAGAACGATGACCGCGACTTCCACGACATCGCGAAGTCGGCCAATCACCCCGAGCAACCTTGAAAAGTTCTTCGGTATTTCACGCAAAATTCAAGAAATGAGCGGGCGAGATAATTGCCACAACCCAAGGGGATGTCAACTCGGTTGGGATGCTGTCCGTGATAGATGATTCACCGCAGGGCGGGTGAGGCACGGCCTCATGGCCAGCGATTGACGTGGCTGGAACGGGGTTCGTACGCAGCGGCTGTTTTCCCGCGAAGCAGTTCTTCGCGCAAGGCCGCTTCGGGTGTTCGGCCCCGCCACAGAGCGAGTGCTCGAACCACATGTCCCTCCGCCAGACGCGACTGGTCCTCCGGCTGGACCGAGAATTCAGGGCTGACCCATTGCGCCAACATCACGGGTGGATCGCCTCCGTCCACAGCATGTCTGCTGTGGCTGTCGATCGCTTCTGACAGAGACTGCGACGGAACGAGGGCTTCAAACTCGTCGCACAGCCAGCGAGTCGCTCGCGCGGGAACGTCCTGCGGCGGAAGTGCCTCGCGCGGAGCCAGCGCCCACCATTCGAGAATCCGCGCGGTCGTGAATAGCCTTGCTGCGGAAGCCGATCGTGCAACGAAGCGTTCCATTGCGCGAGACTCACCCTGCAATTCTCGCGCGGCCCGATGCTCGGTCGATTTCAGCGTCGGTTCCAACCACCAGGCCTCGTCCCAACTGCCGTCTCGGTGTTGAGCCGCACACAACTGCGACGTGGCAAGTTGCAGACCAGTCACGACTCGCGAGCGTGACTTCGCGGTCAGTAACGACTGCTGATCGTCGATACGCAACAACACGGCCAAACTCCAGAGCCGCTCCAGTTCGGCACGAACGTCTTCTTCCGTTTCTGCTCTGCCAACGTGGCGAGGCCGCTCGCGCGACACGACCAACTCCGCCAGCCGATCGAACGAAACTCGCCCGCCTTCCGCGTCATTCCATACGCGGGATTCCGGCAAATAGAACGCGAATGCCAGCAGCGATGCCGCGAGCGGATGCGGTCCTTCCGCGCGGCTCCCCTCGCGGTCGAGGTCAGGCCGTGAGCCAGCGACCGCGACTGGCCCCTGACGAGCCGATCCTTTCCTGACCGATCCCTGTCTGACCGGAGTCGCGCCCAGCCGAAACTCGCGCCACAATTGCTGCAACAGCGTCCCGATCGGGCGCTCGCCCGATTCCGTTCTGATGACGGTATCCGTGGAGAGACCAAGCCAACCCGCCGTCGCAAGCGACCGTGCGAGACCCGCTTCACGAATGATTCCCAAACTCGCAGTCTGTGCTCGGAAAGTGGTGCTCCGCAGCAAATCGCCCGTTTGATACTCCGTCGCAAACAACGAACGTGAGCAGACATGGCTCAACTGCGAATCACTCACGACTGACCGATCGTCGCGCAGCGGACAAACGGCGACCGGTCTCACACGCGGCAGGCACTCGCCCTCGCTGACCGGCCCTGCACCGGCGTGCCGCACGAACCAAGTCCCCGTCACGACAAACAGGAGCGAGAAGATCGGCATCAACACCGTGGAAGCGGCCTGCAGATGACCGGCCTCCAACAACAGTGGCTCCTCATCGCGAACCAAGCGCCGCACGAGACGACTCAGCCGCGCTGTTGAGATCAGCCATGTCGCTCGAAAAAACCAGCGCCAGTCTGACCAGCCCGATCGCTCCCCGAGCAGCACTGCCGACTGCGGATCGCGGACCAGATTGCGATAGTCTGTTTGGCTCCGCCTGTCGGTGTCAGCCCATTGCTGCGACGACAAGTCCGAGAGATGCGGAACCAGCGCGACACCCCACGCGAGGGCGAACCAGCCGCTCCTGTGAGGCCACAACCAATAGGTGATAGTCGAGAGCAGCAGCAGTAAGAGTTCGGCCGATGCCCAACGTCTGCGGCTCTGTCGCAAAATGGAGAGCGTGAGCCACCAAATTCCGCCACCGGCCACACTCGCCAGAAATGCCGATCGCCACCACTCGATGTTCCAGCCATCGCTGAAAGCTGCGACGGAGGCGACTGCTTCCAAGCGGAGTAACTGGTCGATCCACTCGCGAATGAGATTCACTTCGACTCGCGCTCGATCCCACCACTCCAGCCCATTTGGTCCGAGCAACGTTGCTGCGACAGCGAGGCCGATCAAACTCAACCACTGCCTCAACACACGGTCTCGCGCGATGTTCGAGACCGTCCGGCCGTCTCGAATCAAATCCAAGCCGCGACCGGCAGCAGCCACTCCCAACAGTGACCAGCCCACAACGAACGAAGCATCCACGCACGACCAGACGGCAAACAGCAGCGGCACTCCGGCACCTCGCCGCCAGACATTCCAAGAACCCGTTGAACTCGTTTGAGAACCGAGTGACTCACCCGCGTTGAGTTCACCTGTTTCAGAGGCGTTCGGGTTGAAATCGCGCTCATCCACGATCCCGTTCGTCACCCAGAGCAACGCAGCACAGCAAGCCAACCCTGGCGAAACGGCCTCAAGTCCCGGCACGATTCAGTCCTCCGCCGTGGCCAAACCAAACAACTTGACTGCTCGGGGGCATCGCCGTTTCAAACTGGGAGGTTTCAGGGTGATCGAGACCAGTCTGTCGCGCGACTCCTGTGAACTGTTAATGGCCTAGCCCCACTTTGCGCGACTTTTATCTGAACCTCAAAGTCGGCACAACCGATACAAGAGACACGACCGGATGGAGATCGGCCATCGACAGACTTTCGGAATGCCGACGATGAAGGGGCGATGTAACGAGAGGGACCAGCGCGGTTCACTCGCTCTCGCCACGTTTTGGGGGGGAAAAGCTCATGCGATTCGTAAGAAGAACCGGGATCGGCTTGTTACTGGCTTGCGCTCCAGTCGGCGCCATGGGCTGTGCGAGCCTGCCCAACAAGTTGTCTGCGATTCCTTTGGTCGCTCGGAAACATTCGGTGGTGGACGAATACCGGCTCGCCCTGAATGCGGAAAAGCAGAAGGACTACGCCAAGGCACGCGACCTGTACGCCAGCCTTCAAAAGAAGTCGCCTGAAGTTCCCCTCTATGCTCATCGCATGGGCGTCGTCAGTACGCAATTGAGGGATCATGCCACCGCCTCGAAGTACTTCGAGCACGCTCGAAAACTCGACCCCAATAACGCCTCTTTGCTGACGGACATGGGCTACTCGGCGATCATGCAGCAGGACTATGCCCAGGCGGAAGGACTGCTCAACAAGGCGGTCAAGTTGCAGCCCGAGAACGCCCGAGCTGTCAACAATCTGGCGTTGGCGATCGGCTATCAGGGTCGCTTCGACGAAAGTTTGGGGACGTTCCGAAAGATCAACAGCGAGGGGAACGCGCAAGCCAATCTCGCCTACGTCCACATTCAACGGGGTGAGCAGCCGCTGGCGATCGACTGTTATCGCCGCGCAGTTTCACGCGACCCGAACAACAAGTCTCACGCCTCGATGCTCGCTCAGCTGGAACAGCAGGTTGCGACGGGAACCGTCCCGCCCGCACAGATCGCCGTGAAACCTGCCGCACCCGTCGCGCCGCCACTCTCACTCGTGGCGTCGTCTGCGGCCGAACCGTTTGTCGATCTGCCGGCGGCTCCCTTATCTGAGACACTCGTCGCGGCGGAGACCACCGAGACCTCTTCCGCACCGAGCCTCACTTCGACAGATGAACCGCCACTGGTTCATGCCTCGGAATTCTTAACACCGGAGACTCACGATGCCTCGACGGCGAGTACCCCTGCCACTGGCAGAGCCTCAAAAGAATCGGCCTCCCGTCCCCGCGACCGAGTCCCCGAAGGAGAAGAACTCCCGTTCTTCGAAGATGCCGAGTCCGAGTCCCACGCCGATGCAATGGCTCAACGCGACCAAGCATCTCCCGAATTCCAGCCTCCGTTGATCGTGCCCGAAGGATCATTCGTCTCCCATATCGCGGCGTCTCACGTGAACACCAGAACGCACACCGCCAGCTTGGAAGTCTCGTCGCTGACCGAAGTGACTCCGCCGCGCGAAGTCTCGAAATCGGCTTGGGATTCTGATCTCACCCACGCCGCGCACTCTTCCGCACCGAAGTCTCTGAGTCGTGATCTTGACCCAACAGACGACTTGGCCAGCGTGTTCGATGACGACGACAACCGACCCGAAAGGAAGTCGGCCGACACCGAAGAGCTGACCGGTTTGGAATGGGTCAAGGGGGAACAGGCGACGCTCGCCGCCAATGCCTCTAGCCCCGCAACCGGCTTCGTCGAACTGGCGGACGGACTGAAGGGCTTCTGCCCCGTGGCCATTCGAGACGATCGACGCCTCACCGTGGCTCTTGATGAATTTACGTACGAACACCAAGCACAGGTCTATCGCTTCAGTTCGGCCGAAGCGTTGGCCAAGTTCCAAGCGAACCCGGAACTCTACGCTCCGATGGCGGGAGGCTTGGACGTGGTGGCTGTTCGACAGGGAGCCGCCGTGGCCAATGGCTCACTCGACCACGCCGTCTGGTTCCGACATCGCCTGCACCTGTTCAGCACCTTGGAAAACCTCGCGGCCTTCCGTGCCGCACCGCGCACGTTTGCGGCGGTGCAATAGAAACAGTTGCAGATCAACCCCCGTAGGATGGGCACTCTTGCCCGTCCTGCTTTTGGCCATTCATGCCGGATTTGCGAAATCCGGACGGGCAAGAGTGCCCATCCTACGAATCGCGAACTTGTTCTTGAGCAGGCAATCATTGGTCCTCTTACCCACTTGAACCACGCGCTGTGAAATCACGTCGAAGCTGCGACAGAGCCCGCACGCCTCGGTTGCCCTCGGGCAACCGGGGCGTGCCGCTTTTTGAATTCGGCCTCTTCGCTTGAGCCGCACGGCGTGAAAGACTTCGGAAGTCTGGAGTCCAAGGTGCGTTGGAGAATGTCTCTATTCATCCCATGCGAGGTATCTCACGGTCGAGGAACTCGACCCGAGACCAAGTGGTAACCCTTCGCTTCCACGGATTCGATGTGGATGAACCACATGGGCATTCGTTCCACGAACCAGTTGGGAGTTTTCGTGACGACCTGTACGAGGCCACCCGGTTTCAGCGCGCGGTATGCGGTGTCGAGAAACAGCTCGGCGATGGCATAGCCCGAGAAGTACGGCGGGTTGGCCAGCACCAGATCGAAGTCGTGAGTCGAAGCGGACGCTCCCTCGCAATCCAAGATCGCCGTGATACCCGAGACGCCATTCAGCTCCGCGTTGTGTTCTGTGCATTGGATGGCGCGCGGGTTGGAATCGAGGGCCATCACCGTGACATTCGCGGCACGCAAGGCCGCTGCGAGACTGACCGTTCCCGCACCGCAGCCCATGTCGAGCACCTTCATCTTCGGTCGGATTTCCATCGCGTTGATGAGCGTCCTCGCGCCGAGATCGATTCGGCGGTGTGAGAAGACACTCGGCCGACTGTACATCTTTATGAGCCGCCCTTGGTCGCGGAAGGCGAACTCATCGTCGTAGTTCTTCACCTTCTTTAACGGCCCGGTCTTGGTCGCAAGATACAGCGTGCCGACCTTTTTGAAGGGGCGTCGCGTCACTTTCGGGAACAGGCTGTGAAGCTGCTCGTGCAGCCACTGGTCCTCATCGTTGTCGGTCGAAGCGATCATGCGCCCGCCGACCGCCAGGCGTTGATAGCCCTGCTGCATCAAGTCGCGTGTGAACTCGGCGTCGCCCCCTTTGCGGAAGACGAACGCGGCGAGATCAAACTCACCCTCGGGCAAGTCCGGCTTGCAGAGGAGTCGGAGATTCTCGATCGGTCCCTGATCGAAGACTTGGAACTCGGTCTGGTTCTTCTGATAGAGATCGAAGAAACAGCAGGCCACCTTGGAGTCGGGCCGCTCGCGCGCGTAGGTCTCGGCGAACTGACCGCGCCCCGCCGTCGTGCAGACGACGCGAATCGCATCGAGTTCCGGGATCGCGTCGATCAGGAGTTGCTCGTGCGGCCGAACGGGCAGCGCGGCCGAAGCGGGTTCCTCTTCAAACGGATCGTCTCCAACTTCGTCGTCCTCGAAGCCGTCGTCGTCCTCGTCGAGAGCCTCATCATCGAGGGCCTCATCGAGGGCCTCATCGAGATCGTCGTCGAGGTCTTCATCGTCGCGGTCTTCATCGTCGCGGGAGTTTTGGGAAGGTCGCGGCACGCGGTGGCTTTCAAAGTAGCCCTGGCGCTCCGCGACAGGGATGCCGATGAGCAACAGAGCTGGGTTGAACCGATCTCGCCCGAAACGCGATCGGCATTCCTGTCGCAGAGCGACAGGGCTACATGAAACAGGCTACACAACGCGGCAAAGGTAACACTTGAGGTAGTCGGATTCGAGACACGTGATCGAAGTTGGGTGATCGGCCGCTGCGCCACGAGCCTCCAAAATCTGGAGGCGTCGGTTTTCATGCAGGGCCGCTTGGGCGAGAGCATCCAAGAACATCTCGTGCGACACGTGCCCCGAGCAACTGCAGGTCACAAGGAACCCGCCCGGCTTGAGGATGCTGAGCGCCGAGCGATTCAAGCTGTAATAGCCTCGCAACGCCGCTTCGACTCCCTGCTTGTGTCGCGCGAGTTTCGGTGGATCGAGGATCACGGTGTCGAAGCGTTCACCCGCAGCCGCGAACTCTTCGAGGGCTTTGAAACAGTCGCGCTTCACCAACGTCAGCCGATCTGCGACGCCATTGAGTTCCGCGTTGAACTGAGCCAGCGCGAGTGCCGACTCGGACATATCGACCCCCGTCACGTGACTCGCCCCGCCGTTGACGAGACAGTTCAGCGCGAAGCCTCCTGAGTAACAACAGACATCCAACACACGATGCTCACGCACGAGATCAGCCACGCGGCGACGGTTGTCTCGCTGATCGAGGAAGAAGCCGGTCTTCTGCCCTTCTGCCACGTCGAGGCTGAACTGCACACCGTTCTCACGAATGACGAGCGGTCGCGGCGGAGCGTCTCCCCACAACAAACCGTCAGTCAGTTCGAGACCTTCGGCCTCGCGAATTCCCTTCTCAGTCCTCAGCCAGATGCCGCGCGGGTTGAGCTTCGATCGCAGCAACTGGACGATCAGGTCCAATCGCTTCGAGAGGGCGAAGCTGGTCACTTGCAGCAGCAACCAGTCGCCGTAGCGATCCACGGTCAACCCCGACAACCCATCGGCCTCGCTGAACACGAGCCGACACGCGGAGTCCGACGAGAACGTGAGTTCCTCCGTAGGATGGACGCTTCGTCCGTCCGTCTGCTCATTCGAGTCATCGCCAAGACGGACGGACGAGGCGTCCATCCTACGAGTGCCAAACAATCTTCGGCGCAGTGCGATCGCGTCGTCCAGCCGCTGCGACCAGAAGGCTTCGTCGAGCGGAACGGTCTCATCCCACGAGTAGAGCCGGACGCAGATCTGACTCTGCGGATTGAACAACCCGCGCGCGACGAACCGCTCGGCATCGTCGATGACATCGACCACGTCTCCCGGCTGAGGGTCTCCCACGAGCCAATCGACGGCCCCCTGAAAGACCCACGGATGCCGACTGAAAAACGGCAGAGCCTTGCGCGGCTTGAGAACGATCTGAGACAGAGGCTGTTCGGGCACGAAGGTTGTCCGGTTTTCAGTGATAAGAGTTAAAGGGCGTGTGGACTTCTTCGAGTTCTCAATGTGTTGCAATTGAGTCAAGTTTGTTCGACTTCAGACTGAAGGCGGGTTTCGCGTCATCCGTGCCCCGGCTTTGCCATCCGTGCTATCCAAAACTGGATTAGCAGCCCGTTGAAAAACGTAGTTGGACGCCTCGTCCGAGCGAAACTCAACTGGCAACGGACGGACGAGGCCGTCCATCCTACAGTTCTTCAACAGGCTGTTAGCACGGACGGCAAAGCGGGGGCACCGATAAACCAATTGACAATTGCCGCCGGTTGGACATTGCCTCAGACCAAAGTCAGGTCCATTTCTAATTGCGAATTGGTCATTGTGAATTGCGAAATGGAAGGAATCGGCTGCGAGGTGTTCTTCAATTCGCAATTGGAAATTAGCAATGACCAATTCGCAATTCTTCCTCTTTCAGAAACTTGACTCATTCACAACAGGTTTCGCGCACGAAGGTGTCCACGCACCCGACTTACTTCAACCCGAGCGACTTCACCGCCTCACCATCGACTTCTTCGAGGTAGGCGAGCAGGCGGTCGCGTTGGTTGGTGAGGTGGCGGACTCGCAGGAGCGACCGGACGCGCGTGGTGAGTTCCAGTCGGTGAACGGGCTTGGTCAGGAAGTCGTCCGCGCCCGCTTGGACCGCGCGTTCGATGTCGCCCAGTTCGTTGAGGGCCGTCACCATCAGGATCGGGATGTCCTTGGTCGCCTTGTCTGCTCGCAGCCGCTTGCAGACTTCGTAGCCGCTCAGCTTCGGCATCATGATGTCGAGCAGAATCAGGTCCGGCTGGAATTCGGCCACCTTGTTGAGCGTCTCTTGGCCATCGTGAGCCATCGCGATCTCAAAGGGTTCATCGGCGAGGTAAGCGTCGAGCAACTCACAGTTTTGCAGGTTGTCGTCGGCGATCAGGATGCGAGAGGGAATGGTCATGTTTTCAAAGTCCGTAGCGAAGTCTGTGGGCACCGAAGCGGCTCGGTGATCGGGCGGCGAATCCTATCGAGTTCCCGCACGAAGCGGAATTGGCCCGAACGGTTCACGTGGGGCTGGTCGCGTCAGCTCTCGGTCGAGTGACATCACCGCAAGTCGAGCGACTCCACAACTACGGCCACGGGATCGGTGCGGTCCCTTCGATCAACCGTCGCAGCAAGCGTTCATCGACCCGACCTCGAAAACGCACCTTACCGTCGCAAGCCACCACGGGGACGAGCGTGTCGTACTTCTGACGGAGTTCTGGATCGCGGTTGATGTCCACCTCCACCGCTTTCGGCAACCAGCGCGCATGATCCGCGAGGACCTCTGCGGCCTCGTCGCACAGCGGGCAGTTGGCTCGTGAGTAGATCACGACTTGATGGAAGCGACGACCGGGAGCGACCGGCTTCCAAGCCCGAGACTCATCGTCGCGCGGCTCAGCCCACAATAGGTATCGCCAGCCAACAACGACTCCCGCCACGCCCAACACGAACCACATCGTTTGGTTCTGTTGCCAGAAACGCGGCATTCCCGGAATCCCCTGCGCCGTCTCGTAACCGCGCAGCGCGAGAATCGCAAAGCCCGCCAGCAGCGCGATCGCACCCGGCCGAGCAAAACGTTCGCGTTCGCGCGGCGAAGAAAGAGACGGTCGTTGGGTCATGTTGTTCCTCAGTGAGAGACGATCCGAACGGGAAGAACGAGGCTGTGAACCATGAACCGCAAAGACTGGCAACACGAGGAATCGACTGGTAGTTTACGCGGGCACATTTCGCCCCGGCCAGTCAGCCGATGAGATTGTGACGGGATCAAGTTCTGAGGTCGCTGTCTTCGCAGCGACAGTCCGCGTTTCGGTGGTTTTGGAGCAGGCACAACTTCGATGTCCAGCAAGCTCAACGTCGAGACGTTTGTCGCCGTGCTCAAGAAGAGCGGCTTGGTCGAACCCGCTCGACTGCAAAAGGCGATCGCCAGTTTCACTCCGACCGGCACAGAAGATTCGACGCAGTTGGTCGAGTTCCTGATCTCGAACAACACGATCACGCGCTGGCAGTCTGAAAAGCTGTTGCAGGGGAAGCACAAAGGCTACTTTCTCGGCAAGTACCGGCTGCTGTCGCTGCTCGGCAAAGGGGGCATGAGTTCGGTCTATCTCGCCGAACACACGCTCATGCGGCGTCGCTGTGCGTTGAAGGTGCTGCCGTCCAAACGAGTGAACGATTCGTCGTACCTCGCGCGTTTTCATCGTGAAGCTCAAGCCGTTGCCTCGCTCGATCATTCCAACATCGTCCGCGCCTACGATGTCGATCATCAGGCCGACCGCGAGAACGAGATTCACTTCCTCGTGATGGAGTACGTCGAAGGGGACAGCCTGCAAGAACTGGTGCAAAAGCATGGGGTCTGCAGCTTTCTCAATGCGGCCGAATACATCCGTCAATCGGCTCTGGGACTGCAACACGCTCACGAAGCAGGGATGGTCCATCGCGACGTGAAGCCGGCGAACCTACTCGTCGATCTGAATGGAACGGTGAAGGTGCTGGATCTCGGTCTGGCCCGGTTCTTCACTGGCGAAGAAGAAGGGGAATCGCTGACTGTCGCTCATGATGAGAAGGTGCTCGGTACGGCCGACTATTTGGCTCCCGAGCAGGCTCTCGACAGCCATACGGTCGATGCGCGTGCCGACATCTACGGACTCGGTTGCACGATGTTCTTTCTGCTCACCGGTCGTCCCCCGTTCATTGAAGGGACACTGACTCAACGCCTGATGGCTCACCAAACGAAGACGCCCCCCACGGTGGAGTCGCTGCGAACGGATACGCCAGCAACACTCGCCGCCATCCTGCGAAAGATGATGGCGAAGAAGGCCGATGACCGTTATCCCACTGCCAAGGCGACGGCCGAAGCGTTGTTTGAATGGATCGAGGACAACGCCGATGACACGTGGCGCGCGGCTCACTCAGCCATGTACGGGACGGCTCGCAGCAAGAGCGCGGGTGGCAGTTCCACGAAACTCCCCGTGGCTCAACCGGTGATCGCGCAGCCAATTTTTGCACGACCCTTCGTCGCTCAACCGGTCGCCTTGGTTCCACCGTTCGACTTCACCGTGGCTCCTGCTCCTTCGACGCGCATCGTCGCACCCGCTTCCGTCGCCGCCGCGAAACTCCCGTCCCCGACAACGGACGTGCCTCCAACCGCTGAGGGGGAGTCTGAGCTATCGAACTTTTTCGAGTCGATGTCGGGAGCGATGCCGGCTGTCAATTCCCAGCCTGTTACCCAGCCTGTTACCCAGCCTGTTACAACTCATCGCTCCCCCTCGTCAAAAATGCTCAAGCCTCCTCCGCATCTAACCTCGCCTTCATCGACCAAGTTTCCCGTGGCAACCGCGACCCCCGCGCCGATGTTTGCAACCACACCGCTCGCGTTCTTGGATGCCTCCCCTGATTCCGCCGAGGCCCCACCCGAATCGGATGCTGCGCCGGACTTTCCCGACTTCGGCTCAGCCCGCTTCGGTTCAAAGGATGCGCAGGCCGTCGCGTCCGCACCAGCGGCAGTTCCTGTTGCTCCGCCGTCCGTTTCAAAGCCGACGACTCCCGTCACAAAGTCCATCAAGTCCGCAGCAACATCCTCTCTCAAGAAACTTCCAGCCTCCACGTTGATTGGTGCGGCGGGAGGCGGTTTGGTCTTGCTGCTGGCAACGGCCTATTCGCTCGGCTGGTTGGGTTCGTTCGAGGGGTTCGGCGGAGGAGGTTCGACTGCCAATCAGGGACCACAAACGAAGTGGCCCGCCGACAAACGCGAAGTCACCGTCGGTGGTAGCAAAGGCGAGTATCGCTCCATCGTGGAGGCACTCAAGGCCGTTCGCGTGCGCTATAAGCCCACAGGCCCCGACGATCAGATGGTCATCAAGATCGCAGCCGGAACCTACAAAGAGTTCCTCTCCGTCGATGCCAGTCAGCGCAAGACAACCAGCAAAAAGAAAAAGTCCACTGAGCCGGCCTTGGTCGAGTGGCCTATCGGGATCAAGCTGAAGGGCGAAGGGGCCGTCATTCTCGAACGGTCTAAAGACAGCCCGAAGGGAGCGCCGGTTATTCAACTGAGGCAGATTCCCAAGTTCGTCATCGAAGGTATCGACATCAACGCGGCCGGGCTTCCGTACGCCATTGAACTGCACGGCTACATGGAAGACACGACGCTCAGAAACCTGACCATTCGAGGGTTCACAGAAACGGGGGTCGATTGTCGCGGGGCACAAGGCTCGGCGTTCGGCAATACCTCGAGCGATGAGATCGTGTTGGAGCAACTGCGACTCGAACCCGCCGCCAGCGCGACGACCGCTGTGGGAGTGCGGATGCGAGCAGACCCGACGGGCGACAGCAGCTACGTCATCGTGCGTGGTTGTCGCTTCCTCGGACCGCTGGCCACCGGAATCGTGATTTCAGGAACAGGCCCCTACAAAATCACCATCGCCGAAAACCGCTTTTACAAGAACCAGGATGGAGTTCGCTTGGAGGGAGCGGTCGCTTGGCGAGACATCGTGGTGGTCAACAACACGTTTCACGAGGGCCTTCACGGCGTGCTGTTTGACCGGATGCCGAACGAAGGGGCACGCGATCTGACCTTCCGACGCAACCTGTTCTCCAAGATGGAAGAGGCCGATGGCTTCGTGAAGTTTGGCTACAACGAAGGTCAGTTCAACGCCACGATCTCGACCGAACCTCAAGGTCTCGCGCTGAACTACTCGGATCGCGCTGCGGCCACGCCCCCTCAGCCGAATGAGATCAACAGCCTCTTCTCCAACGATGGCAAACGCGGTGAGAAGGAACTCACGTTTGCTTCCGATGACCCCAAGTCTCCGCTGTTCCTCGCCCCCGCCGAGAACAGCCCGCAACGCAAGGTCGATCTCCAAACCGACGCCAAGCAGAGACTCAGTTTTGAAAAGCCTTGGATCGGAGCGATCGGCCCTTGAACCGGTCTTCGGAAACCGCCTCGAAACCACCTGATCCCGGCTGACACTCGCGCCCTGCGCCCCTACAACCGACACCACCGGAATCTTCAATTTGGTCGTCTGACGTAATGGCCGTGGGCACCAAGACTTATTTTTTTCAGTGAACACGCGACCAGCTTCCAGCCGAGGCGTTTCGCTCCCGATGATCGTCTCGGAGCAGCACAACGCCTGCTGCTTGGCCAAGTTAGTCGTCGCTGGCTCGAGTCACTTCTCAGCGAGTTTGCTCCCTTCCAAATCTGTCGAAGGTCGAGTCCTGCGTGCAACGTCAGTCTGGCCCAAGGCTTAAACTGTACAGTTGCCCGCCCCTTTCTCTCGTGCCTAGCATGGTCATGCCTGCCAACAACCCCCACGACTTCCCTTCCGTGGTGTTCATTACCCCCCTCGTGATCGACCTTGAAGCGTCATTTTCGGCGCTGGGTCGCCTTGTCGAACGGTTGTTGGCTGTGTGAACCAGCAGGTGACAACATGTCATTGCGAACATCCAAGACTCACCATCATCAACACCACAACGCACGCTCGTTGCGGGGAGCCGATTCGACACGGATTAACTCCGTCCGCCCGAACGTCGCGTATCGCGAACGCGATCCGGCAGGCAGCAACCGCTCGTCTCACTTCAATGCGCCGGAAGATTGGCACGAACCTCAGGGCCGCAGCCGGATCGCATACATCGCTCACCCGGCGGGAGTGGGCTTCATTCATCCGGTCAGTGTCGATGAAGTCCGCGAGCGTCTGGCACAACTCCCTGAGCAGTTCACGCGTGGAGTTGAAGTCGTTCAGTTCAGCACGATGACGCACAAGCGACAGCTCTTTCCACTCTATGGAATGCAGTGGGGGCCGAACATCTACCTCTATCCCGTCGAAGCCTCGCTCGTCGAGATTCATCGACGACCGCCCACGCCGCAGCAACAAGTCGAAGCCCGCATGTTCGGCGGTGAGTGGTCTCCGTTTGGAGGCGAATGGCGGCTGACGTGGACGACCGAGTCGATTCGCGACTTCTATTTGAACAACGTTCTGATCCACGAGGTCGGCCACGTGAACGACCAGCGCAACACGAACACCGCCGCGCGTGAACGCTACGCCAACTGGTTCGCCACCGAGTACGGCTTCCGCGCCTCACGAGGTCGCCGCTGATTCACCTTCTGTCCGACGGTCATTCGTCGGCATCGCGTCGTTGTCGCGTGCGGTTCGTCGGAGTAGGGATGCTCCGACGAACCGCATGTCTCTTTGACAACTTCGCGTTCGTCAAACCTCGCTCAGTGAAAAACTGGCCCACGCTGTCAAACGAGTCCGTGCGAGGTCGATCAACCCGGTCTTCCGACTCTGACGCACTGCAGCTAAAGTCGCGACCTTCATTCCTGCGAAAGGAGTCGCGTCATGATTCGGTTGCCGTTGGATAGGCTTGGCAGCATGACTTTCGTTCTCACGAGCGCGCTGTCTCTGGCAGCAGCGATCAATGGTCTCTCGAACGTGCTGCGCGCCGACGAGCCGTTGGGATTGCCGGAGTTGACCTTTCCGCAGGACAACCCGCCAAGTCCCGAGAAGATTGCACTGGGCAAGCAGCTCTTCTTCGATACACGACTCTCTTCCGATGGGCGCGTATCCTGCGCGACATGCCACGATCCCCAGCGCGGTTTTGGCGGCGCGGAGCCGTTTTCGGAAGGGGTCGATGGGCAGCGTGTCGGCCGGCACACACCGGTCCTCATCAACGTTGCGCACCAGCCGACGCAGTTTTGGGACGGTCGGGCGAAGACACTGGAACAGCACGTCCTCTGGCCATTGCAGGCCCCCGGCGAAATGAACATGCCGCTCAAGCAGGCGGTCTCCATTTTGAACGGCATCGACGGTTATCGCACTCAGTTTCGGCGCGTCTTCAACTCCGATGCGACCGGTGATGGGCTGATCAAAGCGATCGCCGCCTACGAACGAACATTGCTGTCCGGCGAAGCGCCCTTCGATCGCTATCAGGTCGGCGATAACAATCACGGCATGTCGAAGTCGGCTCTGCGCGGGATGTCGCTCTACTTCTTCAAGGCCAACTGCAAGGAGTGTCATCCGCCGCCCAACTTCACCAACGACAAGTTCCACAACATCGGCATTCGGACCAAGGACGCGGGGCGATTGATTGTCAGCGGGAAGATGGAAGACACGGCCGCGTTCAAGACGCCGACACTGCGCGACATCAAGCGCTCGGCTCCCTACATGCACGACGGCAGCATCGCCACGTTGGAAGAGGTGGTCGAACACTACAACAAAGGTGGCAACCCGCATCCGCAGCTCGACGTGGACCTGGTGCCGCTCAAGTTGACCGACGACGAGCAGGTCGATCTGATCGCGTTCCTGAAGGAAGGCTTGTCCGGCCGCATCACGCCCGACGCGACGAAGCCGGTTTTGCCAAGATGACAGACTGTTGACCATGCGCGTGGCGGCTCAAACTGGCCGCGTCGCAGGCCACCTGTTATACCCCGCGCGGGCTGAAGTGAGACGTAGCTGCACCTCGCCAGAGTGCGGGTGTGACGCTCAAACAACCACGTTCTGGCGAAACGTGGCTACATTCAAAAGTCTCATTTTGGGCCGCGCGACGTATAAGAAATTCCCGCGCTGGAGTGACTCGAACTGCCAGACCTACCACGCTGTTGCACATCAGAGACTTTTCCCATGCTGTTGGTCGAACACGATGCTGGCGTTACCCGGCTCACATTGAATCGTCCCGAACGACGGAACGCGCTGTCGGAGGCGATGCTCACAGAACTTGGGACGGCACTCGAACGGATCGGGGCGGATCGCACGGCGCGCGTGGTCGTGCTGGCGGCGGCGGGGCCGGTCTTCTGTTCGGGACACGATCTCGGTGAGATGGCCGGCCGGGCGGAAGCCGACTATCAAACGTTGTTCGCACGCTGTTCGAGCGTCATGCAGCAGCTTCGGCAGTTGCCTCAACCGGTGATCGCGCGCGTCCACGGATTGGCGACGGCGGCGGGCTGCCAACTGGTTGCGGCTTGTGACTTGGCGGTCGCGTCGCACGAGGCGCGCTTCGCCACGCCGGGTGTGAAAATCGGACTCTTCTGCACGACGCCGATGGTGCCGCTCGTGAGAAGCATCCCACCCAAAGTCGCGCTGGAAATGCTGTTGACCGGCGCACCGATTTCAGCCGATCGAGCGTTAGCCGTGGGGCTGATCAATCGTGTCGTGGCTGCCGATCAACTCGACGCAACGATCCATGAATTGACCGACGCGATCGTGGCGAGCAGCCCACTCACACTGAGTCTGGGCAAGCGGGCATTTTACGATCAGTTGGCTCTCGACGAACCGACCGCCTACGAACGGGCCACAGGTGTGATGACCGACAACGCCCTGCGACACGATGCTCAAGAAGGGATTACCGCGTTCCTGCAGAAGCGGACACCGCAATGGACAGGGCAGTGACGGGCAATTGAAACGGGTGTCACCGGCATTCTGGAGAGTGGCACTTTTCCCGTCCCTCGCCCCCGTCTTCGGGGGAGAGGGCTAGGTGTCTGTCCGGATAGGCGAAGGTCATTTCTTCTGTAGGGTGGGCACTGCCCACCCTACGGGTATCCGGACAGACTCCTAGGATGAGGGGGCTGAATCTCGCTCGGCCCTCTCACCCCGCCTCTCCCCCGAAGACGGGGGCGAGGGGTAAAACCGGAATGCCGGTCACATCCAATTGAAACAACGTGCAGTGAGGAAGTGGCATGTCTCTGATTGGCTTTGATGAACTGACTCGTTTCGCGGATGAACTTCCTCGCCCCATCCCGATCGTTGCGGCGGGAGGGGCCGACCCGACGGTGCTGGAAGCGTTGGCCTTAGCTCAGCGGCGTGGGTGGGTCGAACCCGTGTTGACCGGTCGCGAAGTCGAGATGCGACAGTTGGCCAATGACCTCAGCATCGACCTCACCGGCTTTCGACTGATCGATGCGGACGACGCCGCAGTCGCTGCTGTGGCCGAAGTCAAAGCGGGCCGCGCACGCCTCCTCATGAAAGGACAGATCGCCACGCCATTGCTGATGAAAGCGGTGCTGGCTCGCGAGATCGGGCTGCGGACGGATCGCTCCATTTGCCAAGTGGTCCTGATGGAAGTGCTGCGCGATCGCCGTCGCTTTTTACTCTCGGACACCGGCATTGCGATTCAGCCCTCGCTCGATCAGAAGGCCGACATTTTGAAGAGCCTCGTCGAAGTCGCGACGGCGCTGTTGGAGTCTAAGACGAGCGAATCGAATTCGAGTGAGTCCGACTCAACGAGCCTGCCGCGGATCGCCGTGATGTCAGCCACCGAGAAGCCGACTGACGCGATGCCCGACACGCTCGATGCGGTGGAACTGACACGACGCCACGGCGCGGGTGAGTTTCCCGGAGCGGTCGTGCAGGGACCGCTCTCGTTCGACTTGGCGTATGCCACCGATGCGGGAGAGAAGAAGCGGATGGCGGGGAGCGTGGTCGGTGCGGCCGACGCGATGCTCTTCCCCGATCTGCTGTCGGCCAACTTGACGGTGAAGGCGATCATGTACACCGCCGACAGCCGGTTCGGCGGCGTGCTGTGCGGAACGTCGTGTCCCGTCGTGTTCATGTCGCGCTCGGACACCACGCCCACACGACTGAACTCACTCGCCTTGGCGCTGCGGCTGCTAACGTGCTGCGGCGGTCGTGGCAAGTAGCAGACCCGCAGTAGCAGACCCGTCCTATCTGCTCAGCGAGACGCTGAGCCTGCTGTGCGAAGTGGAACTTTCGCCAGCGGTTCGAGCGATTCAAACATCTCGCGCTGATGGCGGTTGGCACGGCGAACGTACTGTTCGAGCGAAGCCTTCAATTGCGGAGCATCATCGAGCAACTCGGTGTCGAGGTACGACTGCACGTCCTTCAAGTCTTCGTTCAATTCGCCGAGCAACTCGCGATGCCGCGTCGCGAGTTCGACGAGTGACTGGTCGAACGGGACCGTCTTCCCCGGAGCGGCCTTCGGTGCGACGACTCCAAACGCCGCCGCTGTCACCATCACGCGGAACGCACCGAGTTGCAGCACGTCGCCAATGTCGAGCTGCGCGAATTGAATGGAGCGGTCATTGACCAGCGTGGTCCCTGCGCCAGCCAAGTCGATCAGCCAACAACCGGCTGGCGTGCGGACGAGGCTCGCTTGCACGAGCGGCATGTCGGGATGATTGAGTCGGAGTTTGCACTGCGCTCCGCGCCCGATCAGCGTCAGCGCCCGATCGACGGGCCACTGATTGTCGTCCTGCTCGACACCATCAAATTTCAACCGGACCTGCGGAAATTCAGCGGCCAGTTGCGGCGAACGTTCGAGCGGGCTGGAGGCCGGCGGTGACTGAGGCTCGCCCCCGACGAGCGACATTCGGCACGGCCCCGCTTGCAGCGGCTGACGTTCCACCCACGGACCCAGTCCCGCCTTCCGACGGCTCGGCAACAGACTGGTTTCGTCCCCCAAGTCGGTACAGAACAGATGGCCGCCGAGCCATTGCAAGTACGCATGACGCGGACTGACATCAGGGTGGTCGAGCCGCAGGTCGCACGCGGGATCGCGACCGATCAGCAAAAACGGACGATCGAGACCGACGCGCGCGGGCTGAGCGACACCGGGTAACTCGACCAACAGTTGCACGCCTGTTCGGCCACCACACTCGCGAAAGAATCGTTCTCCCGCCGCGTCTCGCGCGAAGGAATCGAGGGCCGCCAAATCCAGATCGGTTTCGATGCTGGATGAGGTGAGCTGCC
This sequence comes from Schlesneria sp., assembly GCA_043757695.1. Lineage (GTDB taxonomy): Bacteria > Planctomycetota > Planctomycetia > Planctomycetales > Planctomycetaceae > Schlesneria. Next base: position 9,641 of record JAYVOX010000150.1, on the reverse strand, counting down.
CCGATGCCGATGGCAAGTCCGTACCCGCGCTGCCAGGCGCGCCAGTGCTGACATCGACAGCAGGCAGTTCGGTTTGAAGCAGCATCAAGCGGCGGCGGCGTTGCAAGGCCATCGCGTCGCGCATGGTCGGGGTTCCCGCGAGACTGTGTTTCGTGGTGCGGGCCTCCGATCCGTCCGCAGCGCCCACCACGTGGAAGACTCTGCACCATGATTCGGGGTCTGTCAACTTGATGCGTTGAGGCAACACCGACCTGCGGCTCGGACTGCAACGATTGGCTCGGTCGAAAGGATTGGCCGAACTGGCACGCATCCCCTGAAACCCGCACCGTCAGCAAGAGAGTCCTGTCGTGCCGCTCTCCCGTCTTGATGTTTCACCCGTGCTCCCCTCGATGAAGAGCGTCGCGGGTTCATCTGCGCGGTCACGTCCAAAAAGAGTGCTCTTGCTGGCAAGTTCTGCCGAAGTCAGACGGGATCGACGAGGAGGATGTCGAGGCCGGCTGTCGTCGTAATCGAGTGGCGGGTGATCCGGTGAGCGTGCAGGAGGTGCCTCGGTTCAGGCTTGGCGGCGGGTCAGTCCTCATGACCGACCACTGCTCCTCTTTGAGGTGAAGTCATGCGACATTCTTCAATCATGCTGCTCAGTGGAGGAACTCTGGCGGTGGGGCTGATCGTCGGATTGAACCTCGGTTCGCCGGTGGTCACACGAACGGTCCATGCCGATCAGGCCGAGACCTCGACCACGGAGCGTCTCTACCGGGAACTCAATCAGGAGGGATCGACGCTGCAAGAGTGCAGCAATCTGTTGGCGAAGATCGCCGCCGTGTCTGCTCCGGCTGTCGTCCATATCCAAAGTGAACGTCGCATCCCCGGCAAAGGGAAGGAAGAGGAGACCGGCTCCGGAGTCATCATGACCAGCTCGAAGGCGAGCGGGTTCTTCGTCGTCACCAACGGACACGTCATCGACAAAACGGCTCTCGAAGCGATCTCAATCCATCTGCACGATGGCCGCGTCATTCAGCCCGAACGAGTCTGGGCCGACGACAAAACCGATGTCGCGGTGCTGAAGATCAACGTCCCCGACCTGCTGGCCGCCAAATGGGGAGACAGCCAGAAGCTGAGCATCGGCCACATGGTGCTGGCGATGGGCAGTCCGTTTGGACTGAGTCGCTCGGTCACGCTCGGCATCATCAGCGCGAAGGGTCGCCGCCAGTTGAAGCTCGGGCAGTCTGAGGTTCTTAACCAAGACTTCCTGCAAACGGATGCGGCGATCAATCCCGGCAACAGCGGTGGACCGTTGATCGACTTACACGGTCGCGTCATCGGCATCAACACGGCGATCGCGTCGTCCAGCGGTGGCAACGAAGGGATCGGCTTCAGCATCCCGAGTCATCTCGCCCAGCATGTGATGGATCAATTATTGGAGTTCGGCGTCGTGCATCGCGCGTGGATCGGCGTGAAGCTGGACGAGCGGTTCGACTCCAAAGTGGCCACCAAACTCAAGCTGACCCGCGTCCATGGGACGCGCGTGACAGAGGTCTTCCCGAACTCACCCGCTGCTCGTTCGGGCCTGCAATTCGACGACGTGGTGCTGAGCTTCGATGGCGTCGATGTGCAGGACCACGATCATCTCATCAACCTCGTCAGCCTCTCGCCGATCGCCAAGCGAATTCAAGTCGTCGTCTGGCGTGGCGGTCGGAAAACGTTGCTCACGATTATTCTGGCTGATCGCACCGAGATGCCGCCGACCAGCGATGCTCCGTCACCCCCCGAGTTCGGCACACCCGTTCGCACGATGGGTTTGACCGTCATGCCACTCGATGAGGATCTCGCCACAGAGTTGGGTTACGAACCCGAGACCCGCGGCTTGCTGATCTTGAAGGTCGATGCCGACAGTTCGCTCGGCCAACGTTTGGAGCCGAACGATGTCCTCGAAGCGATCGGCCGCACACCCGTCACCAGCTTGGACGATTTGGAGCAAGCTCTCGCAGAAACGGCCTCACGCGAATCGGTCGTGCTGCACGTTCATCGCGTCACCGACGATGACTCCCACGAACAACTCGTCGTCTGGCGACGGACTCCGTAAGGATCGGCGCCTCAATCAGTGTCGGCCTCAATCTGATGTTCGAGGTGAGCCGGGTGTCGTGAGGCCCCGGACTTTTCGACGAAGAACCCGGGGCCTCACGGCACCCGGCTCGCCAAATTTCGACGTTGTTAATGCGCCGGTCCGAAGCGGTGCCTGTCACTCGAACTGCAACTGGAGCGCGAGTTCTTTCACGCCCGTCATCGGGATCTCGTCGGTCTCGATCGAGCGACTGGAGCTGATGAAGACCGGTGCTTCGCGAGGCTCGTGTCCCGGCGTGGGCAAGCGGCCGTGGCTCCCTTTCACCGGCGATGCGTCCAGCCCGATGAGGTCCATGTAGTAGCGGAAGCCCCAGAATTTCTGAGCCAATCGCCGCGCGAGGCGGAGCTGCGGCAGTGACAACTTCGGGTCGATGAACAACTCCATCGGGTCGTAGCCCGGCTTGCGATGGATGTCGATCGTGCGCGCGTAGTCGGGCGCGACGGCGTCGTCCTCCCAGAAGTAATACGTGAACCACGAGTCCGGCGCGGCGACGACCACCAGTTCACCCGATCGCTCGTGGTCGAGACCAAACTGCCGCTGCTCGCTCCGGTCGAGGATCAGGTCCACTCCGTCGGTCTGCTGCAACAGCAACTTGATCGCCTTGATGTCGTCGGGGCGCTGAATGTAGACGTGAGCCACTTGATGATCGGCGACGGCGAACGCGCGCGACGCACCGCAGTCGAGCGTCTCCCAGCCAAGCGGCTCGCGTCGCGCGGTGACGTAACCGTGTCGCCGCAGCACGCGATTGAGGTGCACGGGACGTGACACCGGCGTGATCGCGTACTCGGAGACGACGATCACCTCCGCCCCGATGCCGCGCGCCGCGTCGATGCACTTCCCCGCTTCGGCATCGACCAGACGGATGTCTTCCGCGATACGAGGATCGTTCGGACCCAGTCGTTGCAGGCTGTAGTCGAGATGGGGCAGATAGACCAGCGTGAGGCTCGGCCGGTGTTGCTGCATCACTTCGACAGCAGCGTCCGCGATCCAGCGCGAACTGCGGATGTCAGCCCCCGGTCCCCAAAAGCGATGCAACGGGAACACGCCGAGCTTCGCCTGCAACTCATCTCGCAAGCCAAACGGCTGACTGTACGAGTCAAAAACCTTGCGACCGTCGGCGGGATAACTCGGCCGAGGGGTCATCGACCAGTTCACGTTGGCGTACATGTTGTACCACCAGAACATCTTGGCCGTGGTGTAGGCCGAGTCGCGCCGCAACCCCGCGTCGTAGATGCGCTCGCCGCGTACGAGTCGGTTCGATTGCTTCCAGAACATCACTTCGGCGAGGTCTCGGAAATACCAGCCGTTCGCCACGATCCCGTGCTCGCGCGGCAACGTCCCGGTCAGTAGCGTCGCTTGGGCCGAGCATGTGACGGCCGGTAATACCGTCCCCATCGGTCGAGCAAAACCCTCCTCGGCCAACCTCTGCAAATGAGGCGTCTCCGGCCCGAGCATCTCGTGCGTGAGGCCCACCACATTGAGCAACAACAACGGTCGCGGCATGAACGTTCCCAAACTCAGGTGATCCAAATCCGACCCAGCGATCAGTCGCTGACGCTCACGAACGAGGCGTGCCGTGTGTACCTGATCGCACCGGCGCGATGCCAGCCCGGTGAGCGGGCTGAATGAACTCACGTTCAACAACCTGCGGACATCACGCCCGCAATGAAACGGCTTGACCACGAATTCAAAGAATCACAACTCAGGCAGCGCGCCTCAGGTTTACAGTCCACGCCCCGCTTCCTCCCTGCCGCGTCGATTTTGCCTTCACCACGGATTGAGTGAACGCGGCCATCTGGTATTGTTGCCGCCCCCCGGAGTGCTTCAGTCAGCCTCCCTCACCCAGTTCGAGTGACGCGATGGGGGCCGTTCAACACGTTTTAAAAGGAGAGAATCATGGGCAAGGGAAACAACAGCCAGAAGAACGACAAGAAGAACAAGAAGGACAAAAAGGACGCCAAGAAGCCCGAGATCAAGTCGGTCGTGAAAAAGGATTGAGGGTGGTTAACCTGCTCACACGTCAAACCTGTTGCTCGGAGCGTTGCTCTTCAACCGTTTGCCCTGCGGCGTCTCTCCGAGACGCCGCAGTCGTTTTCAGTCCCTGCATCTGCCAGGTCTTGCACGGAAACGTGAAGACCGCTCGATCGCACCAGTTGTGCTGCTTCTGCTCGCATTGACGATGCGGCGTTGTAAGACCGCTGTGGCTCAAGTCGGCGTCGAGAAGATTCGATGAAGCGACGAGAATGTGCGGTGACAGGAGTTGCCTCCACGGTGAGTCACAGCGAACGCGACAGCAGTATGGCCAACACGAAGTCCACCGATCATTTGACCACCACCGAAACGGTATCCGGGTTAGTGGTGTCGTTGTTGTTTTGGAGTTGCTTGCTGTTGGCAGCCGGACTGTTTACCTCGGTCGCGCTGGCGCCCAAGTTGGCGGAGTCACTGCGACTGCGAGACCTCTACACCGTCAACCAACTCCAGTTGGTCGCCATGGAGCAGCAGAATGAGCAGCTCAAACAAGTGGTCCAAGCGATTCAACACGACCCGGACTTTGCCACGGAAATGACGCGGATCGAGTTCGATGCCGTGCGGCCTGACGAAGAGATCATCCCCGTCACCGCGAGCCTCAAACTGGAGACGCGCGGGATCGCGGCTCCTCGCGCCCAACCGACATTGCCGCGCGCATGGTTCCGACCGTGGATCGCGCTATTGTCCGAGAACGCGCCGCTGCGCGCCAGACTTCTCGGTGCGGCGGCGTTGCTGGTCGTGATCTCATTCACGTGGTTCCAACCCGCCTCGGCCGAACGATTTGAACGACAGGCCAAGCCCGTCGTCACCGCATGGCAGTTGCTCCGCAGCCGGTACGTTGGACCGTCGTGAGGATCACCGCGCAAAGTCGATCTCGGCGGGCCGCATCGCTCGATAGCGCCGCGCGTCCGTCACGACCGTACTCGTCGCAACGACCCGCGTGCCGGAGACTCGACTCAATCGATTTGCTTGATCGGGCAAGCCGACCGGCGACGATGAGCAACGTGCGTTGACGTTTGAGATCGTTCGTGAGGTACCAGCATGTCCAGATCCGTCTCCACCAACATCGACTTGATTCGCGAGTTGCGATTACGACAGTGGGCGCGAGGCCACTACGTCTCTCTCGCCAGTCGATCGCCTTCATGGCATCCAATCGTGCTGGATGAGATGCGTCGGCGCGATGAAGAACTGTTCGAAGCGGGCCTGCTCAACCGAGCAACCGCTTCGATGTTCGCGCCGCTCGCTCCGAACGATCTGCGCGAACTGGCCGCCGCTTCGTGAGACAACTCGAACCCAAGCAGAAATCTCTCTGGAGGATGGGCACTCCTGCCCGTCTGACCTGAAGCAAGAAAGCCGGACGGGCAGGAGCGCCCATCCTACGGCGACAACTTACTCGGAGAGCAGCGGCTGAATTTGATAGATGTCGATCTGCTCCGTTTCATCTCCCGTCATCCAAGCCCAGCGAAATTTGGTGGCCGGGTGCATCCAGACCTCGTCGCGTGTGGCGAACCAGCGCGGCACGACGACGTACTCGGCACCGCTCGCGTTCAGTTTCGTCAGGCCCGCGTTGTTCCACGGGTAAAGCTTGAGCGACGGCTGGGCGATGCCATTGATCTGCTTCGCACCGGCGGGATCGAACTGTTCGAGGCCCGCTTTGATGTCCGAGAACGACTGCGGGAAGAATCCCGAGTAACCGTTGACCAGCGGATGACGGTGAAACGTGGACCAGTACATCCACTCGGTTGTCTCCAGATAATTCCGGACGGTGTACCCCGTCGGGAATGGCAGGCAGGCGATCGGTTCCTCCGACGGCGGGACATCGCGCAGCCACATCACCCACACCGGCAGATCGCGCGCGGAACGACATTCGTGCAGCGCCTGATTCGGCGGCACGACTTCCACAGTCACGATCAAACTGACCGCGACGAGCGGCACGCGCCAGAGCCAATACAACAACGTCGGTCGTGACCAGCAGGAGGCGAAGCACGGTGGTCTCGACACAACGGCGTCATCATTGAGGTTGCTTGAATCCCGCGACGATGCCGCGCGCTGCCATCGTCGCGGATCGAGAAGATCGAGAGCCTCAATGCTCAACCACACCGCCGCCAATTGCACGAACAGCACAAACCGAAACGGACTGCGGATCAGTGAGAAGCCCGGTACGAACCGCTGCATCCACTCATAGGGAGACTCACCGGCCAGTCCCCACGGCAGGTATTCGGCGAAGCGATTGGTCGGGCCGAGCGACAGACCGAACGCGATCAGGCCGAACGCCGCTGCAAACAATCCCCAACGTCGTCGCCCGCGCGTGGTCAGTGCCGCGATCAATCCGATCGGTGCCAGCAACAACTTCAAGCCGCCGCCGCCGAGCGGCCAGACATCGCGCCGAGTCTCTTCGGGATGTTCGAGTCCCGGCACGAGTCCCGGCCACGGCGTGTCGGTCAGATCGCGCGGATGCGCGGACAGACCGACAATCACACTCGCATCGCGCTGCCACGTGTGGGACTTCGAGAGCGACCGCTGGGTCGACGCGATCGGCAGGATCATCACTCCCGCCACGACACTCGCCACCAAGAGGTCTCGCCAAAAGCGGAGCCGCAGCAACCGCCCGTTCCACAACGTGACTGACGCCGGGATCAAGATCAGCGCGAGAAACAGTCCCCAATAGTTGCACATCCAGTACGTCAGACCGAACGCACCACCGAGCCTCACCCCGACGTGATTCCGTCCGTGCCACCCAGTGGAACGAGACGAAAGACGCGTTACTTCGTTGAGTACATTCGCAGGCGGACGTTTCTCCTCGAACAGCTCCCACAACGCCGACACCGTCCAGACAATGCCGAACACCGTCGTGAGCTGTACCACGCCGAGTTGCCACCAGACGAACGGCAACAGCTCGCACATCACTCCGCCACAACACGCCAACCACGGGCGATGGCCGACGCGCCGCAGCAATCGCTCTGCGGTCCAACCGTTCAACGTCAGGATCAAGAGTTGATAGACGTTGTAAGCCAGCACGCGGCTTCCCGTCAGCCAGACGAGCGGTGCGACGACGAGCATCGTCGGTTGAGCCTCCGAGAACGCGAACGTGCCACGCGTCGGATGAAAGATCGGTGCGGTCCAGTATCCCTGAAAGCCACTCGCTGCCCGATCCGCGTTCCACCACAGCGTCCACAGGTTGAGCAACGGCACTGTCGCTTCGGACTCGCACCCGTAAGGAATGTGCGAACCAAGCCACATCACCAACGGCCGCGTCGCCGCCAGCGCAAGCACCAAATACAGCACGAACAGCAACCCGCTCCGTCCGCGCGGCGTCTTCGCGATACCTCGCGCTGCTTCAATGATGTTCCGACACACAGTCCGCATCGGCAGTTGGCTCACCCCAAAATTTCCGTCGTGATTGATTTCGATTCGACTCTCGTCCACGTTCACCCGTGCGTGCCGCGCGAATGACGTACCTATCCATCAACCGAACCCAGCCACCGCACACGTCGAGTTGAACCGATTGTTAGCTCGACTTGTGCCACCTCATTTGGAGTGCGGGGATTGATCACCGCTTTCCTTTCTCGGCTTCTCCCCCGCATTCTGGAATGTCCCAACACTGGTCAGTTTTCCAAAAAACAATCCGAAGCGAGAAAGGAAAGCGGCAATGAATTGCCGCAGTCCAAATGAGATGGCAAAAGTCGAGCTGAGGCAATTGCGTGTGACTGGCGTTCACAAGTGGAACTGCGTCCGAAACGTCAGAATATCGACAGGAGTTTCCGAAAGTTTAGGCCATTTCTCGCGGTGTGTCGGTCGATCTCCCGGATCGCTGCACCAATCAATCAGTTGCCCTTTGCTGTCGTAGATATAGGCGGGCGCGGATGAGGGCAATGCGAATAGCGGAGACTTGCCGCCAGGAAAACCTTGAAGTTCGTAGTACGGACCATCTTGATGAGCAATCCGATAGATGAGCCGAGGCTCACCAAACCGTTGCAGGTGTTGAGTCAATGTGCGAACCCCATTCGGCTGAATTCGAGCGGCATACCGGACTTCGCCGATCACCATTGTGGAGCCAATGAGCAGCAGGACAACGAGTGGGGCAATCTTCTTTGTCATGGCTGAGTTCTCCATCTTCCAAGGACCGGCGCATCAATCACTGTCGGAGTTTGGTGAGCCGCGTGCCGTGAGGCCTCGGACTTTTCGGCGAAGAACCCGGGGCCTCACGGCACCCGGCTCACCTCAATCATCAGATTGATACCGCCAGTTGTTCATGCGCCGTTCCTAAGGCCCGAACACAGTCTTTCTGAGCGGGGTGGCGTAATTCCCTTGGTTCTTGGGGTGAAGAACCGGAGGACCTACGTCCACCGCTCGGAGAGGGAGTTGGAGAGGAGGCCAAGCGGCTCACGCCAAGACTTCGCTGATCGCGTGGCCGTGTTCGAGGACGGCGACGGGGCGACCGAAGCGGTCGGGGACGCGAGTCTCGCTCTCGATCCCGAGGCACTCGTACATCGTGGCCGCGATGTCGGCGGGACCGTGGCCGCGCGTGAGCGGATAGGCGGCGTGCTTGTCGGTCGTGCCGACAACCTGCCCCTTTTGAATACCTGCTCCCGCAAAGAACATCGAACCGCACGCTCCCCAATGATCGCGACCTCCCAGGGTATTGATCTTCGGCGTGCGTCCGAACTCAGTCAGGTAGACGACCAAGGTTGAATCAAGCAACCCGCGCTGTTTGAGATCCGTGATGAGAGCGGCGAACGCCTTGTCGATCCCCGCCACGCTGTAGCCACGTTTGCACATTTCGGAGACATGCGGGAACTTCTGCTCAGGCACGTTGTGAATGTCCCACAGATTGCCGTAGTCGGGGTCGTATCCGTAATCGACCATCACGAAGCGAGCGCCCGCTTCCACGAGTCGTCTCGCCGTGAGACAGCGCCCGCCGATCTTGGTCCGACCGTATTCATCGCGCGTCGTGACGGACTCCGCAGTGATGTCGAACGCTCCGCGCACCTGAGGTGAAGTGAGGAGTTTGAGCGCTCCGCCGTAATGGCCTTCCATCGCGGGCAGCGCCCCCGATTTCTCGACCGACCGCAGCGTCTCTTCGAGACTCGTGCGGAGCTGACTGCGGCGTTCGATCCGTCCCACCGTGACTTCATTCGGAAACCGCAACTCGGGCGGGCTGAGGTCTTCACTCGCGACGGGCGACGGGTTCACGTCCTTCTCGCCCACGGTGAAGTCGGGCTGCTCTGGCTGCCCACCCAAGCAAAAAGGAGCGAACTGATTGCCGAGCCAGCCTCCCACGAACAGGTTGTGCGGCGGCGGGCCCGGTCGAGTGATCCCCGGCACGGCGATGTAGCCCGGCAAGCCATTGCGCGGGCCAAGTAAATAATTGACGATGGCCCCGATGTTCGGTTCGGTGAAGAGTTGAGCCTGCGTCACCTTCCGCCCTGACAGCGTGTAGACCTGACTCAACAGATGATCGTCGCTGTCGTGAGAGAACGATCTGACGACA
>JAYVOX010000149.1:0-2435 GCA_043757695.1 Schlesneria sp. | reverse complement strand
ACCAAGACCCGCGTCTTGTGGCTGTTCGGCGGGAAGTACGATCCGTCCAGCATGGCCGACGACATGGAAGGCGTGCGCCAGTACTACTACAGCCTCGGCTATTTCGACGTGCAGGTGGAACCGAAGCAGGTGTTCTCCGAAGACAAGTCGAAGATTCAGTTGCACTACGAGATCGAAGAAGGAAAGCGATATCGCATCCGCAACATCGACGTCGTAGGCAATCAAGTGCTGTCTGAGGGGGATGTCCTCGGGATGACGAAGATCGCTTCCGGGGAAGAGTACAACGCCCGCCACATCGCCAAAGATGTCGAGACCATCAAGAGTCGGTATGGCGAACAGGGACGATTGCAGGCGCGAGTCGATGCCGTTCCGGTCTGGACCGATGACAACGACGCCGCCGTCGTCGATATCCGGTTCAAGATCAACGAAGACAAGGTCTATCGCGTGCGTGACTTCAACGTTCACATCGCGGGAGACCACCCGCACACGAAGACGAACCTGATCCGGAACCTCTCGCCCATCCGACCGGGCGATCTGGCCGACCCCAAGAAAATCTATTTGCTCAAACGCCGTTTAGAAGGGTCGCAGTACTTCGATCCGAATCCGCGCATCGACACCAGCATCGTCAAAAGCGACTCGTGGATTCAGCAGCCCAACGTGAGCATGGCGCGCGGCCAGAGTGGCGGATCGGCCCCCGTTTTTGACTCCAATCCACTGGAAATGGCCGGACACAGTCTGCTCGTCGGGACATCCTTCTCATCGAGTGAACCAGCGTCGAAGGCTGCGAATTCTCGGGACTCGGTGAACGCCGCTGCGGCGAAGACTCGTGCCAACCCCAACGTCACTGAAACTCAAAACGTCGCGCGACCGTACTTCGTTGAAGCACGGACTCCGGAGCCAGATGAAGAAGCGACAGAAGCAGACGCGGCCAAGTCGGACTGCGCTCGGCTGGCACCGCTCACACCGGTCTTTCGCGCCCAAAGCTACGATCAGCCCCCCGGCCCTGGTGGCTTCGACGAAAGCAACCCGCAGCTCAATCCCTTCGGCAACGCGCTACGCGACCAAGAGACCAACGAATGGGAAAGACTCCCCCCACCCGAGTTCGTCGATATCGATGCCTATGTCAATGAAGCCCGCACCGGCCGCCTGATGTTCGGTGTCGGTATTAACAGTAACTCGGGCGTCGTCGGCAACATCGTGCTCAGCGAGCAGAACTTCGACATTCTCAGACCCCCCACCAGTTGGGCCGATGTTTGGAACGGGACCGCGTGGCGTGGCGGTGGCCAACGATTTCGGATCGAAGCGATGCCGGGGACGCAGGTCAGCCGTTACCTGATCGACTGGCAAGACCCGTACTTTATGGACACGAACAACAACCTCGGCGTGAGTGGCTTCTACTTCCAGCGGTTCTATAAGAATTGGACCGAGCAACGTCTCGGAGGCAAGCTGCGCGTCGGCCGTCAGTTCACGCAGCAATGGTCCGGTTCGCTCGCCTTGCGATTGGAAGATGTCGGAATTACCAAGCCGACCAACCCGCATCCTCAGCTTCTGACAGACGTGCTCGGCAACACACTGCTCTCGACCGTGCGGGCTTCGGTCATGCACGACACGCGCGACGCCGCGTTCTTGCCGGGCCAAGGTCACTACGTCGAACTGGGTGTCGAACAGGCGTTCAACGAGTTCACTTACACGCGGTTCGATGCCGAAGGTCGGCAATACTTCACCACATATCAGCGCGCCGATGGCGGTGGTCGCCACACGGTCTCGCTCATCGGACAAGCCAGTTTCACGGGAGATGGCACGCCAATTTACGAACGCTTCTTCGCGGGTGGCTTCCAATCCTTCCGAGGCTTCTCGTTCCGTGGCGTCAGTCCGGTGGACACGGGTGTGCGTGTGGGCGGGACGACCATGTTGCTCGGCAGCGTGGAATACATGCTCCCCGTGACCGCGAATGAAATGGTGAAGATCGTCGGGTTCAGTGACTTCGGTACGGTCGATAACAAAGTTTCCCTGCGAGACTTCCGCCTCTCCATCGGTGCCGGTTTCCGGATCGCGGTCCCGATGATGGGGCCAGTCCCGATCGCGCTCGACTTCGCCGTCCCCATACTCAAGCAAGACTTCGACAACAAGCAAATCTTCAGCTTCTACGTCGGCGTGAACAGATGACGGGCAACGTCCGTGGAATCTACCCACGCGGCGAACGATGAGACGTAGCCGAACTCGTGAGAGTTCGGATATCTGCCGACGATTCAGCCCGAAGTCTCACGACTTCGGCTATACCGCACGCGGTCCTGAGTGAGACGTTTCGGGCGAGCCGTGTGCCGTGAGGCCACGGATTTCTGGCGGTGTCGAAGCACCCGCAGCCTCACATGCGGCTCACCAAATGTCTCAATGTCCACCGTGCGAGATTTAGTAACCCGCAGCGTCAGCGAGGG
>JAYVOX010000148.1:0-2437 GCA_043757695.1 Schlesneria sp. | reverse complement strand
ACCGAGGGTTCCTACTGGAGTTGGCCGCGCGGGTGGATGCAGAGCAAGACTCCCGATCGAGCCGACATCCTGCCGATGGTCAACGACGAGCTGGGCCGCGCGGTCCCCGTGCTGCAAACGTACTACGCCGACGGCTATCTCCCCGCGAAGTACGAGAACTCGTTGATGGTCGCCCGCTGGTGCCGCCGCCAGGTTTCTTATTTCCCGCTCGAAGCGAAGGGGAGCACCTTCACCGCGAAGGAGCACGTCTTGCTGGAAGGCCGCGATCAGGCCCGCCCGGTCGGCGTCTGCGTCGGTCGCGGCGGCCGAGTCTTCGTCACGATCTGCTACATGGCCCAAAACGAAGGCTCCCCCACCTACCGCAGTGACCTCGCCGTCATCACGCGAAAGGACGACCCCGACACGATGCCGTTCGAGGGGTATGACGTGACGACCGTAAAGCCAGAACGATTGTGGGAGGAACTTGAAGTAAAGTCGTGTACTCGTAGATTTGCTGCTCATCAGCAGTTGACAAGTAACGACATTGAAACGGCGAATGTAGCGGCGAAGAAACTCAGGCAAATTCTGATCACAACATGGGGGGATCCAGAAGGAACGCGCGTAGTGTCATTATCTCGTGATCGTAGAAACATCCTCATTTCACCAGTCAAGACAGCGGAAGAGGAAGCGGCAGATGAACCGGTCATTCGGCAACGCTATTCATCTCCCTTGCTTTACCACTTGATCGCCCTTTCTTATCCCAATCTGTTGAAGGAAGGATTTGAATCGGGGAGACGAATTGGTAGCCACCACTGGTATCCTTCTATGCTTCACGGTGACTTGCATAGAGTGCCAATTCGCCGTGTCCGAGAATTCGTTTCACGAATCATCGAGACTCAGATCAATCGAGATACCCGCTCACTCACACCGCTCCGACTCAAACTGCATTCTGAAGTTTCGCGTGCGTTTGAGGAGGTCATTACGGCTGCGGTCTGGCGTTCTGGTGGCGACGAAGATTCGTTCGACTTGTACAAAAAGATCGAAAGCAGCGATCCCTTCATACAACAGCCGAGTGCTCTATGGTTGGCAGCGATTCCAAAGACCGACGCTCTATTTGAAATTGGTCGCGACAAAGACACGAGATTACGACTAACAGGAACTCTCGCCGTGGGCTTCCGGCTCACGATGCCTCCCGTCGATGCCAGGCTGCCGGATGACGCGCCGTTGGCTCCGCAGCAGAAGGAGGAGGCGAATATCATCCTCTTCGCGGACGAGACGGAGCCGATCGACCTCCGCCAGTTCGGGCGAGTCGGCAACTACACCGTGGCCGAACACTGGAAGGCCCTCAAGCACACGGACGAGCAGGAGCAACTGTTCGCGCTGCTCATGGAGCGGCTCGATGATGACGACGACAAGGTGCGGTTGCAGGCCGCGCACTTCCTGTCACTCCTCAACGATCCCCGCAGCGAACCGAAGATCGCCAGGGTCACGGCCCACGTGCAGGACAAACGGCTCGATGTCGGGAAGCTCGAACATCTCAAGCCGCTCATCTGGACGCTCGGTCCGGTCCCGGATGCCGAGGGATTCAAGACGGTTCATGCCGTTGAAACATCCGCCATCGACCTGGCAGCGAAGTACACGTTCGATGGGAAGTCGCTGGTCCAAAGTAGCCCTGTCGCTCCGCGACAGGAAAGCCGATCCACCAATGACGCCGATCCTGCCAAGAAGCCGTCCGATAATCAGAAGCGTGATGGCTCCGACGGCTCTCCTGTCGCGGAGCGACAGGGCTACGTGGAGTGGAAACAAACCAAGACCACCAGCCCGGATCGGCCGCTGTATGACTTCCACACGCTGTTCGGGCCGTCGCCGAATTCGTCGGTCTATTCGTTCTTCCGGTTCGACGCCCCGACGGCTCAGCGCATGCAGTTGCTGGTCGGCAGTGAGGACGGCGTGAAGGTCTGGCAGAACGGCAAGCTGGTCTTCGAGAACGACGTCGTCCGCCCGCTGATTCAACTCGACGACGTCGTGCCGCTCGACCTGCAAGCCGGCAGCAACGACATCCTCGTGCGAGTGCGCATGCGAGCGGGTCTCGGCGGACAATACTTCCACTACCGGCATCTCGGCGACGTGAGGCTGACGATCCCCGACAAGCCGGACGGGCTGTCGTTGGCCGAACGCTTGAAGTCGGCGGGCACCGGTTCGCAGCCGATCGACCCGAAGTTCCTCGACGTGGATTGGACCGAGGCGGTGAAGAGTGGCGATGTGACTCGCGGCCGAAAACTGTTCGCCGCCGAATCGCTCGGCTGCGCGAAGTGCCATGCGGCCACGGCGACTCAAGCGGGCGGCGGCGGTCCCAGCCTGACCGACGCGGGCAAACGCTTCACGATCCCGTACCTCGTCGAATCGGTCCTCGCCCCAAACAAGGTGATCTCGCCCGTCTTCAAGTCGTCGATCATCG
>JAYVOX010000147.1:0-2439 GCA_043757695.1 Schlesneria sp. | reverse complement strand
GCGTGGACTTCGACCTGCACGCGGGTGAGGTGCATGGTCTCGTCGGCTGCAATGGAGCGGGGAAGAGTACGCTCATGAAGGTGCTGGCGGGTGCGGTTCCCGAGTATCGCGGAGACATCTCGCTCGACGGCCAACCGGTGCGACTTAGTTCGCCGCGCGAGGCACTCGCGCAACGGATCGCGATGGTCTATCAAGAGCTGTCTGGCATCGGGGCACTCTCCGTCGCGGAGAACTTGTTTCTCGGACGGCAACCGGTTCGCTGGGGTCACGTCGATTGGAGCCGCATGAATCGCGAGGCGACGACGGCACTGAGTGAACTCGACATTCACATTGACGTGCGAAAGCGACTCGACTCTTTTCCCTTGGTCATTCGGCAGATGGTCGAGATCGCGCGCGGCCTGCATAGCGGCGCGCGAGTTCTGATTCTCGACGAGCCAACCAGCGCGCTGAGTCTGCCCGAAGCACGACGACTGTTTGAGCTGATTGCCAAACTGAAGGCGCGCGGCGTGGCGATGGTCTTCATCAGCCACTTCATCGAAGACGTGCTGGCCATCTGTGATCGCGTCACCATCCTGCGCGACGGCCGCAAGTTGGAGACTCGCTCATCCCAAGAACTCGATCGCGCCACGATCCTGCATCAGATGGTCGGTGAAACGCGCGACTCGGGCGCGGCCGAACAGACGGAGGCGACTTTGCCCGCTCGATCAGCGGCCGATCCGAGATTGATGGTCCTCGGCCTCGATCATCACGCCCACTTCCAAAACATCACGCTCGACGTGAAGCCGGGTGAGACGCTCGGGCTGTATGGCTTCGTCGGCGCGGGGCATCAGGAATTGGTCCACGCGCTCGCCGGGGCACTCCAGCCGGACAAAGGCGATCTCGTGCTGGAGAACCGCCGGCTCCCCACGGGCGATGTGCCGCTGGCCGTTCAAAAAGGAGTCGTCCTCGTCGCCGCCGATCGTGCCCAAACGCTGGCTCGTCGCGCCCCGATCGCTCACAACGCCACGTTGGCTCACCTGTCGCGAACGCTCGGCCAATGGCTCACGCGTACTCAAGAACATCGCGTCTGCCAGCCATTGCTCGAACGAGTCGGCTGTCGTCCAGCCAATCCCGCGCTGCGCGCCGGTTCGCTCTCGGGAGGCAATCAGCAAAAGGTCGTCCTCGCCAAATGGCTGCTCGGCCCGATCAAAGTCTTGCTGCTGGAAGAACCGACGCGCGGCATGGATGTTCACGCCAAGGCCGAAATCATGGAACTGGTTGCCCAACAGAAACGCGACGGTGCCGCCGTTGTCCTCGCCTCCACCGAACCCGAACTGATCCTCGCCCACGCCGACCGCATCCTCACCTTCAGCCGAGGCCGCATCACCCGCGAATTCACCAACGAACACGTCACCAAACAAGACCTGATGCACCACGCCGAACTGTGAACGCGCGGTGGGGGAGACGAGCCTGATGTCCAGAAGTAGCATCAGCGATGCGAAGCTAGGTGAACCCACTTCAATCGCAGACTACCACACGACTTGCGGCCGACAAATGCAAGAGTTCGCCACTTTTCCACGCCCGATTCGTCCGCCAGCGCGCCAAAAAAGTCTTTTCTAAGCCGTCACAGCCCGCCAGCGCCCCGCACAAGCCTTTTCCAACGCAACAGAACATGTCCGCGCGATAAGAAAGTCCTCTTCAACCGCGCCTGGCCCTCGGCATGTCCAATCACTGATGTGGCCCGCTCTGAGTCCGCGAAATGCGTGGCAAACAAGGTCTGTTGACGCTGACCACGCCCTTCTCAAAACGTCAGGTCGTGTCACCCAGCCGCTGCGGCGTCCTCGGATGGCACTGGCGAGGGGCTTCACTCGCCAGTGCACTTCAAAAAACACTGGCGGCCCAAAGCGACGGCCAGTGGCACCCGTGCGCTCAATCGTTGAACACTTGATTGCGGTGATATTCCAAGAACTCGCCCGCTGGTTCGGCGAGCTTGTCCGGGAGTCGGATGCGATGACCATCGAACCGTAGGAATGCTTGTTCGAGAGTTGGCTGCGGGAAGTAGCCGCGCAGCCGCTTGCTCAGCACGACGGCTAGCTTGTCGTCGAGCGTGATGAGGCCTGTGTCGAAGGCCGCATCGTGGAGGCTTGAGAGACAGAGACCGTTGCGCGGATCGAGGCGTTCGTCGGGGAAGTCGCTCCACGGTTTAATGTGGCTCGCGACGAGAAGCTGGGGCACGTTGACTCCGCTGATGCAGCAACGGCCACCGTAGGCACACAAGATCGCCTGACGAAAGAATTGCTGCCCGCGACGAACTCGCACGGTGGCGACTCTCTCGGTTGAACCGCTCGGCTTTGACACTTGCCGCGACCGTTGAATTTGAATCTGGTCGTGCTGCTGTACGTCGATCTCTTGATCGGCGTCCAACTTGAACAGGTCATCGAGCAACTGCTCACTCTCGGG
>JAYVOX010000146.1:0-8967 GCA_043757695.1 Schlesneria sp. | reverse complement strand
GGAGGGCGAGGCTCCCGCCGAGCCGCGAGAAACCAGCGAGATCCCGATCAAGAACGGCTCGGCAGGAGCCTTGCCCTCCCTTTTTCAACGGGCTGCTACGGGACTCGATCGCTCGCGGATTCGTTCGCGGCGGCGGTCGTGGTGGGACGCGACAACGGATAGAGCAGTTGCAGGACCAGGAAGATCGCCAGTGGTGTGAACACCAGCAACCTCGCGTAGACGAGAGCCGTTCGCGCGTGTCGCCAATTCGACGCGGGGGGACCGGCCGATGACGCGCCGCTGCCCACCCATTGCCCACCCTCACTCACAGTTCCGCTCGCGCTCTGCATCCATTGCAGTCGCTCGGTCTCTTCCGACGGGACGAAGCTGGCGACGGCGAGATACGTGAGCATCAGCATCAGCGTGACGGTCAACACGCCGCAGCCCATCGCGATCATTTGTGTCTTGAAGGCGGCGCGTTCGGACATCGGCTCGAAGTGGAGGTCGATCGTGCGGCGGCGCGTGACCGAACGTTGAGTCGCATCAAGTGTCTCGAAGACTTTCACCAAGTCCGACCACGCGGCGGGCGAGTCCTCGCGAGAGAGCAGCACAGCCACTTCATCGAGTCGCCCGCGCGCGGCCGTGACACGATCCCCGATCACCTTCGCGCCGCCAGGCTCTGTCAGCGTCCATTCGCCACTCGACGCCTCGAGTTCCGCGACGGCGCGGCCTTGTTCCGCATGAACCGTCAGCCGCGAGACCGCTGCGCCGCCGGTCGATTGCACGTGCCAAGTCGCTTCCGGTAGCGCGCGTCCCGCCAGCGTGACGGTCTGCATCAGAACCGCCGCCTCCGCCGTACCCGTGCGGATTGCGGTCGCCTGGTTGTAGTCGCCACCGAGCCAACGCAGCAGGTCGAGATCGGGCAACAGCGCCGCATCGACCGCCGTTTGCGGCAGTGATTCCGAGTCCGATGCACGAGGCAACTCGCGATCCAATTGAATCAGCCGTACCGCGCCGAGCGAACCGTCTCGCAAGAGTGCGTGCAGTCGGAGAAGTGCCGCGTCACCGCGATGCCACAGCGCCGGGAACAGCTTGACGCGGTTGTCGTCGCGAATCAGGCTCAGCTCATAGAGGAACGTCGATCCTTGAGCCGCCTGCGGCAGGAAGAGGATCGGTTGGCCCGCTGTCGCCAGTTGCTTGATCGCTTCCAACAACGCCGGATCGCAACCGCCGACGAGGATCGCGTCGATATCGCGTGCGAGCAGCAAATCCTCCCAACGATCGGTCAGCCGAATCCCCGAGCGGCCTCGCAACAGTTCGGCACCGCGCGGTGACACATTCGCCGCAACCACGACTTCATGTGTCGAGCCACTCGCCATCGCATCGAGCCAAGGAACCACGGCCGGATCGTCGCACAACAAGGCAAGTCGCATGAATGGTCTCGGGAAGAGCGGGAAAGCGATGAGCTGTTATAGGCCACGCGGCCCAGATTGAGGTTTTCGAACCGTGATTGAGACCTACTGTAGTCTTGTCGCTCCGCCGACAAGACTCTCCGTCGGCGGAGCGACGGAGCGACAGTAAAAACCTCACTCCTGACCGCGCGAGGGTTAGCTGTGAGCGAAGCAGGGGGAAAAGAGGGGCCAAGGCACGGATTGAAACGCCCAACCCCTTGCTGAGGAACCGCTCAGCCCGTTGCTACCCACCGAGCTTCTTCAGCGCGGCATCGAGGCGTTGTTTGGCTTCGGCCGCGTGCATCGAGGTCGCGAATTTATTGAGGAGCAGCGTGTAGCTGGCGATCGCTTCCTTCCATTGTTGTTGTTGCTCGTCGCACTTGGCCGATTGCAGCAGTGCGGCCGATTGCCAGTCGGGGAAGTCGTAATTGTTGAAGACCTTTTGGTAGGCGATGAACGCTTCGGGCCACATCTCTTGCAGGAAGAACGTTTCGCCGATGAGGAACTGCGACTTGGCCGCGGTCTCAGTGCGGAAAGCGTCGGGATCAGCGATGACTCGTTCAAACGCGGTACGCGCCTCATCAAACTTCGGCGGCGCTTGTTGCTTGTAACCGCGACCCAAAACTTCTTCAGCCTGATGCAGGAACGGCGACTTCACTGCCCGTTGCCGTAACTCGGCGACGATCGGTTCCAACTCGTCGTACTTCTTCTGCCGAAAGCTCACTTCGGCCAGCAACACCCAGACGCGATCGAACCATGGCAGCGCGTTGACCGCCGCGTTCACTTTCTCAGCCCGCAGCACGGTGAGTCGTTGCCGCGCCGCTTCCAAATCGGGATCGCTCGCTTTGACGTTCGACAAGATCGCCTCGACCACGCTGTAGCCTGCGTACCAGCGGTGAGGACTGTTGGGAAAGAGCGTTGGCAATTGTTCGGCCAGCGTGCGGACATCGTCCCAGCGCTGCTGATCGACTGCGAGGACCACCAGTTGGTAGAGCGAACGTTCCTTCACTTCGGGGTCGCTCTTGTCGGAAGCGAACAGATCCTCGAACGCCTTCCGCGCGGGTTCGAGCTTGTCGGCGATGAGATCACTTTCGGCGAGACTCAGCCGCGCGTTGTCCGCCAGTTCGCTGTTCGGTACGTCTTGAATCAGCCGCCGAAAGATGTCGTCGGCTCGTTCGTAACGCGCGGCGTCATAGTTGAGCAGCGCCCACTCATCGAGCAGTTGGTCGAGGCGTTGCGGCTTCGGGAACCGCTTGACCAACTCGTCATACGCGGCGTCCGCTTCGACCGTCCGCTTCGCCTTGCGTTGGAGTCGCGCCGCTTGAAGTCCGGCGCGATACGAGTAAAGCCACGGAGTCTGTTGCTCCACATTCGCCTCGGCCGGCTTGTCGCTCGACACTTGCTTCAGCAAGCCATCGAACGCCGCGATCGCCCCATCGACATCGCCCGCTTCTCGCAACGCGTCCGCTCGGTAGTAAGCACACTCGGCGGCAAGCTTGTGCGTTGCGAAGTCCTTCAACACCCGCGCGTACGTGACGGCCGCTTCGGCACTCTGCTTCTGTTTCAACTGTGCCCAAGCCAGCCCGCGAATCGAGTACGGCAGGTTGTCGGAGCCATCGTTGAGCGGAATGAGTGCCGTGTAGAGTCGCGCCGCTGTCGGCCAGTCTTCCCGCACATCGGCCAGCTCGGCGAGCTGCTGAGTCGTGATGACGCGCAGCGGATGTTCGGGGAACTCGGTGTCGAGTCGCTTCAGCGCGAGATCGGCTTGTGCGAAGTCCCGCTTTTTCGCGGCGACGACCGCTTGAATCGACACCGCTCGCGCCGCTTGCCGTCCCTTTGGGAAGAGGTCCAAGTACGAGGCTGCTGCTTGAGCCGCTTCATCAAACTTCTTCTCGATCTGATCGCTGTCCGCTTGAAGAACGAGTGCATCGCCGAACTCCGACTTCGCGCCGTCGGCCATCACGTGCGCGACGAGCGGGGCGATCACTTCGAGTGCCAACGCGTGCTGACCTTGAAGCTGTCGGGCGAAGGCGAGGTAGTACCGCGCTTGCGACTGGGTCTTCGCGACGGCGCTTTCCTTCAGCACGAGCTCAAAGCGTTTGGCGGCGGCCTCGTAGTGCGCGGCCACAGCGTCGGCGGGGCGTTGCTCACGCAGAGCGACCGCCGCACGAGCCAGTTCCATTCGTCCGGACAACAACTCAGTGTGCAACTTCAAGCTGCTCATCGGGTAGTCCTTGGCGAAGCGTCCGAGCAGTTGCTCGGCCCTCGTCAGGTCGCCCGCTTCAATCGCCAGCTCAGACAGCGCGTGCAGGCTGTCGTCTCCAAAGTCACCCTTGCCCCAACGCGCGAGAACGCTCTCGAACAGCGGCTTCGCTTCGGCAGCCCGCCCGAGTTGTCGCTCACACAAAGCCTGCTGGAAGAGAATCGACTCGACCAGCGGTGCCTCTCCCGCGACTGAAGCCGCCGACTTGAAGACCTCAACCGCCTGAGCCGGTTGGCCGAGCGACTTAAGACTGAGACCCTGCCAGTAACGCGCGGTAACGAGCTGAGCCTTGTCCTTCGCTGCCGCTTCAAATTGGGGAACGGCATCCGCGAACTGCCCCGCCTGATAGAGCGCGTAACCCGCGTTGAGATGAGCCAACGACACGTAGCGGCTCTTGGGGAAACTTTTCGTCAGCTCGAGATAACTCGCCGCCGCTGCGGGGAACTGCTTCCGCTCGAACGCAATCGCCGCGATGTGAAACTGCGCGTCGGCCGCACGCGGGCCGTCCTGCTTCGCCGCCAACTCTTGAAATTGCACGAGCGCGTCATCTTCTCGCTTCAACAACTCCAGAGACCGGCCACGGCCGAACTTGGCATCCTCCACGCGCGGTCCCGCTGGAAAGCGATCAACGGCCTGTTGGAACAGTGCGAGTGCCGCTGTCGGATCGTTGAGCCTCAACTGAACATCGGCCAAGTACGGCAAGGCGTGATCGTGAAACGGGTCTTTCGGAAAGTCTTTGAGATACGAGTCGAGGTCCGCGCGAGCGACGGCCAGATCGTTCAACAGATAGCTGCACTCGGCGATGCGGTAGCGCGCCTGCGCGAGGTTCGCGTTTTGAGGGTTCTCTTTCACGAACGCTCGCAACTCGTCGCGTGCCGCCGTGAAATCGTCCAGATTGACGAGCGTCAGCCCGAGATACAGCTTCGCCAGCGGAGCCTTCTCGTGCTTGTCATACGCTTTCAAAAAGGCACGAAATTGAGTGGCCGCTGGCTTCCAACGCTCTTGTTTGTAGAGACCGACCGCCGTGTTGTATTCATCCAACGCCGCATCGGCCCGCGCGCTGGCAGGGATCGCGACGAGCAGTGCCAGCCCGAGGATCAAACCTCGCGCCACAACAACACCGCCACACGCACGACAAAAGGCAACAGCAGACATTCGCACACCTCACCAACAAACACAGAGCCTTGGCGAGACAGAAAAAACAGGGCCTTGGCGGGCCAGATCGTATCCGTGTCGATTCAGCCCCGCAAACTGTAGGGTGGGACCAGTGGCGCTTCGCCGCGCCGGCCCACCACTAAATTGCGCCGTTGTTTCCTGGTGGGCCGGCGCTCGAAACGAGCTGGTCCCACCCTACTTGGAAACTGAGAAGAGCGATGCCTCCCCCTATTGCCCCACTACTTACTCTTTATTCTCCGCGCGAGTCGCGGCGAACAGCGTCGGCGGGCCACCTGACAGCGGGACGCGGAACTCGGAGTGAGACCCCGCGATCAGCGTGTAGACCTCGGGGCCTTTCGCGCCGCTGCGACGGTAGGTCAGCGGGTAAGGCAACTCGAACTCGTGCGAGTCCCCCGGCTTCAAGGTGAGCGTCTCGCCCCACCCACTTGTCGGAGCTTTGGTCTCGTACTTGAAGTCTTCCTTGGTGAGATTCGACACCTTGATGCGAGCCAAGTGGAACGCGACATCAATCACGGGCGAGTTCCATTTCACATCGTGCAGCCGCAGCTTGGACGTGCCGAGCGTCACGTCGGCCACGTCGGTCGCAGAGACCGTCGTTCCCTGCGTATAGGCTTGCCACGCCGAACGGAACTGGGCGAGATACGGTTCGACATTGAGCGTCTTGTCTCGCGCTTCAAACCCGGCGGCGAACCGTCCCGTACCAGTGACGCTCGAAACGGGGAGCCATTCGAGTCGCAGTTGCCGCTGTTCGTGAGACGGCGACAACAACGAGGCTCGCACTTGTTCGGAGACCTGCAACTCGAACGTGGCACACGACTGCCATTGCTGCTGCGTGGGATCGGTCTTGATCTGAATGTCGATCTGCAAGCCGGACATCTTGAACTCGAACGGCTTCAACCCGTCGGTCACAGCCGGTTGCGATGGCTCACCCACGGAGAGCGGACTGGTGACGCGCAGCGTCGAGCGGACTTGCAGCCCGTCGCCGTGACGCTTCAAGTCGGGGATCAATTCCTGCAAAGTCGCGCGATCGGCGAGCTTCGCGAAGAGCGGCTCGGGAATGTCGAGCAGGTCGAGCTTGGCTTGATCGTTGTCGATCACCATCTGCGTGAGCGGTTCCAAAATTTGAGGAGCTGCCGTGACATGCAACGCCTTATCACCCGCCAACTGTGCGAGCATGACTCCAGCGGGCGCGACACGTTTGAGCTTGGGGGCCGGTCCAAACGGATTGAGGCTTCCCGCGACGAGACCGACCACCAGCGAGACACCGTTCTCATCGGTCATGATCTGTTCGGGAAAGACCTGCAAGCGCGGCGGGTTCACGGGCAGCGGCCAGAGGTTCGAGAGCGTCGAACCCGCGTCGGGCAGCACCAAATGCTTTTCGAGTTCAGCGACGATGCTCGGCGCGAGGTTGACGACTTCATTTTCGATCCGGCCCTTGCTGCCATACAGCCCGTTCGTGAGGCCGCTCGTCACCGCCTCTTGAGTCATGCCGAAGCCCTGCGTCGAGACACCCGCCGGTTGAGTCACGAACCAGTTGTCCTGCGGAATCTGGAAGCTCGCCCCGCGCGACTTCAACCGAATCTTTCGATCGGCGATGTACGGCGTGACTTCCAGGCTCAACCAGACCGGATAGCGATGCCCGATGGAAATCGTGATCGGCCCGGCCTGCGCCGCGTGTCGCGCGCCATCCACATACGTCCCGCCTATCGACAGCGCGATGTCGCGCAGACCGAGCTGCACCAGCAACGTGTCCTTCCCCGATCCCTTCACGATCACACGGTCCACCGTCCCGCGATACGTGATCCCCGTGAACCGAATGCTGAACGAACGTCCCTGCACGCTGGTGCTATCAAACATGTCTCCCAGTGAACCCGAGAGCAGATTCGCGGGGATCGTTTGCGGGATCGAGTACGACAGTGCGGCGAGAGCATCGTTGCCCAGTCGAATGCCCAACGCCTGCGGCATCTCGACCGCCGGGACGAACGGGATGTTGACCGCCGCGACGGGTGACACATTGACCGGACTCAGTTCGGTCGGCTTCTTACCCGGCGTGAGCATCCACGCGATCACCGCATCGTTGCCATAGACCGCCGCATTGATGTCATGAGTTCCTGCGGGCAACTCGGTGTACGAAACGGTTCCTCCCGCCGCCTTGAGCGCGTCGGTCAGCTTGCGACTGTCCTCGGCCTTGATGAGCGGATCCTTCGCACCGTGAAAGGCCCACACGGGAACATCCTTCAACGCCGCCACCTTCTCCATATCGCCACCGCCCGAAAGCGGGATGACGCACGACCAGCGTGATGGCTCGGCGACGGCAAGGCTCCACGCGCCATAGCCCCCCATCGACCAACCGGTCAACGCGATGCGACGTTCATCAATGCGGAACTGCTTCGTGGCGTGATCGAGAATCGCCAACACGCGGCGTCCATCAGCCGAGCCGCTCTGCCACGATTCGAGAATCCGACCATCGGTCGTTTCGCACTGAGGAAACACGACCACGAACGGAAACGTTTTGGCGCGCGCTTGCACGAACGGAGCCAGCCCCACAGTCAGCGGCAAGCGGTTTTCGTGACCACGCTCACCCGCTCCATGCAGAAACAGAATCGCGGGCGAAGGCTTGTCCGCCCGCTGCCCCGCCGGGAGGAAGACGACGTACTTGTGTTCGCCCGTCTCATCGCGAAAGACCTGGTCGGCAAACCGACCGGTCGCCTCTGGTTGAGCCATCGCGTGACGTGCAGGCATCGCGAGCATCAACCCCGCGACGAGCGCGATCCAACCGCGAGTGATCTTGTTCATACCGCTGCTCTGCTTGGATGGGCGTCTCATGCTGAGAACCTTGTTTGTGGTGAGTCAGGCGTGCGGCAGGAATTTTCATACCGCGAAGTAGGATGGGCACTCTTGCCCGTCCGGGTTTCTATCTTCAAGTCGGGACGGGCAAGAGTGCCCATCCTACAGGGACATTTCTTCTTGTCGCTCGCCTAAGAGCGGAGCGAGGGCCTCACTCAAAGCTTCTGGATAAGGGTCGTAATGGAGGCTGCATCATCCGGGGTACAGATGAAAACATTGACGAGTTGGCGACGACGCGAAGAAACTCTTCGCGGGCGAGTATTTGATCCCACGCGGGCGACTGTCAACCAGCTTGCCCGTCGAGACCGCCCGTCACAGGTTGTTACGGCGAGATCGTCACGCCGCTTCGCCACGTTTTGTCGCTCGCTGCGGCTTCGACACGCACGTTCACCCGGTTACACTTCGTCGCCAATTCCGCCTGCCGAAACCCGCCGTATTCGTGATCTCAACCTGATCTCTCCAGAGCCGCCTGCCATGACGATCAGTTCACTGCCGCTCAGCTACTGCACCAATGTTCATCCGGGGCGAACTGTCGCCGAAGTCGAAGAGGGTCTCGATCGCTTCACGCTGCCGATCAAAGCCAACTACGGCAGCGAACTGGCCGCCGGACTGTGGCTCGCCGCGCCCGTCATTCGCGAGTTGGAGCAAACGCCCGACGGCGTGCAGCGCTTCGCCGACGGACTGCGCTCGCGCGGCCTGACGTGTTACACGCTGAACGCCTTCCCCTTCGGCGACTTTCATTCGGCGCGCGTGAAAGAAAACGTCTACTTGCCCGACTGGACCCAGCCGACCCGACTCGAATACACGCTCGCGTGTGCCCGTGTCTTGGCGGCCCTCCTGCCCGAGGGCGTTGAGGGAAGCATCTCGACCGTCCCGCTCGGTTTCAAATTGTTCGAGCATCCCGCCGACTTCGCGGATAGCTGCGCCGACCAACTGATCGAACTGGCTCGCGGACTGAGCCGCCTCCACCACGAGACCGGTCGCCTGATCCGCCTCGCCATCGAACCCGAACCGTTCTGCGTGATCGAGACCACCGCCGAGACGCTGCAATTCTTCGAGCGACTGCGCACGCGAGCGGCCGATGTGCGGGCACTCGATGTCGTCCGCACCCATCTCGGCGTCTGCTACGATGTTTGCCATCAGGCGGTCGAATTTGAAGACGTTCCCGCCTCGATCCGTTCTCTCGCCGCCGCCGACATCCGCATCAACAAGGTTCACATCACCTGCGCGATCGAAGTGAAATTCGAGGCC